>NZ_DASWWZ010000596.1:0-10410 GCF_036405755.1 Schlesneria sp. | reverse complement strand
CCCCATTAAATAGGGGGTCTGAGTTTCCTCAGACGCCCCGTCTCGATCCGTAAATGTTACCAACCTAAAGTGGCTGGGCTTAAATTGAGGATCACTCTTCGGCGACAGCTAGTCCCTTCCTTGAACTCATGCAGCCGTCAGAGCAACACCCTAAGAGTTCGCACACGCCGCCTGGCTCGCAGCATGTACTGGTTTCACAGCAACCGCCTGGCTCGCAACAACCACCGGTTTCACAGCAATCGTCGTCTTCGCAGCAACCGTCGGTTGAGGAACATGCCCCAATTGAGCAACAGGTCAGGACTTCACCATTCGCCAAATTATTCGACGGTGAAACCTCTGCAAAACGGTTAGAAGCGTTAAAAGCCCAAGCCGACCCGCAAACAACCAGGCAGAACAGACACGAAAACAGAATTCCAAATTTCATCTTACAGTTTCCTTTTGTTGCTCAATGATTCACGGTGGACGCGCTTGTAGAACTCGCGTAACCGGAACACTTCTATTGATTGAGAAATTTTACGTAGACTGAAGCCGTCCGCACCGCAGAAACTGGAGCGGACTCGAATAGAAGGGGATTCGCAAAGAAATGCGGATCCAGCATTTGAACAACGACTGTCAACAAAGCCAACGGCAGTAAAGTACGTTTCGGCTCGGTTGAGTGATGAACGGGTCGCTCGAAAACAACGACTCCAGATTTCCGTCCAGGGCTGGACGTTCGATCCAGACATAGATCGGCGCCAGGACAAAGACCGAAGAAAAGGCGAGGGACTCGAAATAGTCCGTTAGCGTCACCATCCGCTCAACGCACGGACACAGCTGATCCGGCGCCGGAAACGTTGGGGCGTCTCCCGACTCTTGAGTCGACGAGTTGATGTCCATGGGACAACACCCATGTGAACCGCAAGGTGCACAATCCCATTTTGATCCTTCTGCCTCCCTTGGGAGCGTTTGATCGAGGAGTGCGCAACACCAGCACTGCGGTAGCGCGATCGTCACGCCACAAAGGAAAACCAAGATTTTTAGTGCTGAGCTGAACATGGTAGGTGAACGATATCCTGCGACGAAAGACCAAGCAAGACATCTTTCTGGTCTATGCCAACGTCAGCTACCCCCTCCGCGATCGCGCCGTAAAAAAATAGGGATTCCGCTGTGGCGCAACTAGATTGAAGGCATAGTGGTGTAGCACTGCCGAGCCTACATCTCTGGACTGTCGATCCGGTGGTTGCGGGTTCGAGCCCCGTCGACCTCGCTGAAAAGCCTTGTTCACAAGTTTTTGTGGACAAGGCTTTTTTTCTGCGGTGCCGATCGAATCGGATCTGCCGTGGGTCTCGTTCGCGAATCGTGGCGGAATCTGTGTTTCCTCCCAGCAGCAGTGCCAACTCCCTCTAGCGGGAGTGGTGTCGGGCTTTTGCATCTGTAGTGGGGCAGTGCATAAGAGGCGGTCAGCGGCAGAGCGCCCATTGGTCTAAGCTCCGATGCGGGGAGCTTGGCTCGTACTGGCTCAATCTTCTCGCCACCGTCTGCAGAGCCCCGGTGAGCAGTAGGCCCATGGCCGGTGATCGCTGCGGTGGAGTGAGTAGGGCGGCGGGTGAATCGAGGTTTCGAATGCGGCGTTTGTCCGTCAGGGCGAATCGCGAAGATGTTTCTGTCCAGTCCTTTCGCTCAGACAGATAGTCCGCGGCTCGGGTCTGTCTAAGAGGGTGGGGCGCGTTGCGGTTGACGGCGGTTTTCGTGAGGGGTCTAGTGTGTCAGGGAATCCAGTCGACGTTGCGATGTCACTGAGCTGAATCATCTCACGCGTATCCATTCCAAATGAGGGGGCCTCCGATGACAGACGACAACGGCAAATGTCCGTTTTCCGGCGCGGTTCGTACGCATACCGTGGCGGCGGCACCGTCGAATTCCGACTGGTGGCCGAACCAGTTGAAGCTGGACCTGCTGCGCCAGCACTCCTCAATGTCTGATCCCATGGGACAGGGCTTCGACTATGCCGAGGAGTTCAACAGTCTCGATCTGGCAGCGGTGAAACGGGATCTGGCCGAGGTGATGACCAATTCACAGGATTGGTGGCCGGCCGACTTTGGCCACTACGGGCCGTTGTTCATCCGCATGGCCTGGCACAGTGCCGGGACGTACCGTACGGGTGACGGGCGTGGTGGAGCAGGTCGTGGACAGCAGCGATTCGCCCCGCTCAATAGCTGGCCCGATAACGTCAGCCTGGACAAGGCGCGGCGGCTGATCTGGCCCGTCAAGCAGAAGTACGGCCGGAAGATCTCCTGGGCCGACCTGATCATTCTCACCGGCAACGTGGCGCTGGAGACGATGGGATTTCCGACGTTCGGGTTCGGGGGAGGCCGCAAGGATGTCTGGGAACCCGATCAGGATGTCTACTGGGGAGCAGAAAAGACGTGGCTGGGTGGAGATGTCCGGTACGCACGAGGATCGGAAGGGGTTGAGAAGCCGGGGGGCGTGGTGTCATCGGATGACAACGCTGATGGTCAGGTTCATGACCGCCAGCTTGAGAATCCACTCGCCGCCGTCCAGATGGGATTGATTTATGTGAATCCCGAAGGCCCCGATGGCAACCCTGATCCCCTGGCGGCCGCGTTTGATATCCGCGAGACGTTCAAGCGCATGGCGATGAACGATGAAGAGACGGTGGCCTTGATCGCGGGCGGTCATAGTTTTGGGAAAACGCACGGGGCTGCACCCGCTTCTCACGTGGGGCCCGAGCCTGAAGCGGCTGGTCTTGAAGAGCAGGGTCTGGGCTGGAGGAACAGCTTCCGCACCGGCAAGGGGGAAGACGCGATCACGAGTGGACTGGAGGTGACCTGGACGACCACGCCGACCCACTGGAGCGTCAACTTCCTCGAGAATCTCTTTCAGTTCGAGTGGGAGCTGACGAAGAGCCCGGCGGGGGCTCATCAGTGGCGTCCCAAAAATAACGCCGGTGCCGAGACGGTGCCGCACGCTCATGATCCGTCCCGGCGGATCTCGCCTACAATGCTGACGACCGACCTGGCGCTGCGGTTCGATCCGGCCTATGAGAAGATTGCCCGTCGTTTTCTTGCAAACCCCGCAGAGTTTACCGACGCGTTCGCACGGGCCTGGTTCAAGCTGACACACCGCGATATGGGCCCGAAAATTCGCTATCTGGGTCCCGAGGTGCCTCAGGAAGACCTGATCTGGCAGGACCCGATCCCTGCCGTCGATCATCCGCTGATCGATGCCGCGGATATCGCGTCGCTCAAGGCACAGATTCAGGCGTCAGGGCTGACGGTTTCGCAGTTGGTGTCGACGGCCTGGGCGTCGGCTGCGACATTCCGAGGCTCCGACATGCGGGGCGGCGCGAACGGTGCACGGATTCGACTGGCCCCCCAGAAGGACTGGGAAGCGAACTCACCCGCCGAACTGGCTGTCGTCCTGAAGACGCTGGAGGAAATTCAGTCCGCCTTCAATCAGCAGGCCCCCAACGGGAAGAAGGTTTCGCTGGCGGATCTGATTGTGCTGGCGGGAGGTGTCGGAATCGAGCAGGGGGCGAAAAAGGGAGGGCATACGATTGTCGTTCCGTTCACGCCGGGGCGCATGGACGCTCTGCCAGAACAGACCGATATCGAATCGTTCGAGGCACTGGAGCCCATTGCCGACGGCTTCCGTAACTACCTGAAGGGGGGCTATTCGCTCCCCGCGGAAGCCTTGCTGGTCGACAAGGCTCAGCTACTGACGCTGACTGCCCCCGAGATGGCAGTCCTGGTTGCCGGGATGCGCGTGCTGGAGACGAATGTCGGCCCGTCACGGGCGGGAGTGTTGACCGAGCGGCCCGGAGCTTTGACGAATGACTTCTTTGTCAATCTGCTGGATATGGGGACGGAATGGAAACCGATTTCAGCGGACCGGTACGAAGGTCGCGATCGCAAGTCGCGGGCCTTGAAGTGGAATGGAACTCGTGTCGATCTGGTCTTCGGGTCAAACTCCGAGTTGCGCGCCCTCGCTGAGGTTTATGCCAGTGCGGACGCCGAAAAGAAGTTCGTCGATGACTTTGTGGCCGCCTGGGTGAAAGTGATGGAACTCGATCGTTTCGATCTCGTGCGGCACTGATCAAGGCGATCTTCCGGTTCCCTTGTTTTACGGCAAGATGCTTTGGTAGTGCCATTTTTCCCTGGCAGCCGTGCTCCGTTGCAGGCCCTGGTGTTCGCCGAACATCGGGGCCTGTGGCGTTGTTCGGGGGCGTTGCGCCGTTCCGGGGGTGTCGCTCTGGATGGAGGTGGGAAGCCGTTCAATGGCTTGGCTGGGATTTAACCAAATGGTTGACTCTTTGCCGTGCAGGCGATATCATTTAACCAAGTGGTTGAGTGTTGTTGGTTAAGGAGGCTCGCTGTGGTTGATCGCGTTTCGGCGAATGCTTCGCGACTGGATCGTGTGTTCCACGCTTTGTCTGACTCGACGCGCCGGTCGATTCTGCAGGACGTTGCCGAGCGGGAGATGTCGGTGAGTGAAATCGCACTGCCGTATCAGATGTCGCTGGCGGCAGTCTCAAAGCATCTGAAAGTTTTAGAGCGTGCCGGGCTGATTGGTCGTGAGAAACGGGGTTCGTTTCAGTTCGTGCGGATCAACGCGGAACCGATGAAGGAAGCACGGCAGTGGCTCGCTTATTACGAACGATTCTGGGACGACCATCTGGAGCGTCTTCAGAAGCATCTTGCGAAAGGGGAATGAGCTGTGACGGAAAGTATTCGACGGGAACTTTATTTCCCTCAGTCGCGGGAGCGGGTCTGGAAGGCGATCACGGACCGTGCGGCACTCGCCGAATGGATGTATCCGAATAATTTCGAGCCGAGTGTCGGGCACCGTTTCCAGTTCCATGTCCCTCCCAAGCCGCAGATTGGCTTTGATGGCCTGGTGGTGGAGTGCGAAGTCACGGAATGCGAGCCACCTCACCTGCTGAAATTTTCGTGGAATGCTGGTGAGCCCATCGTGGATACTCACGTCTCGTTCCGACTGGAGTCACTCAACGAGGGGACGCAGGTCTACTTCGAGCATTCCGGCTTCGATTTAAGTCGTCCGTATGCGGATCGGGCTTTCGAAGGGGCGCAGTATGGCTGGGCGAAAATGCTTGAGAAGCAGCTTGCTGCGTTACTGGCACGCGTCTCTTAGCAAGCAGTTCCTTTATGTCGCGTAAGTGCCTCGTTCTGGCACCCTGTCGGTTTGCGGGCTCAGCGAAAGTCGCGTCTGAGCGAGCCCCCTGATTTTTTACGAAGTTTGTCAGAAGAAGTTCCGGCAATCCAGGCGTTGACCAAATTTGTCTGGCGACGCGGACTCAGTTCAAATAACTCAAGACTTGCGGAAAACCGAATGAAAGCCAGCACCAAGCGATCAATTCTCCGATGGACTCACATCGTCTTCAGTTTTCCCATTATGGGGTATGTCTACAGTCCGTTTGAAGAAATTCCCGCTCAGGCCCCCGCTGTCCGCTATTTCTTTCTGCCGGCGCTGATCGTGACAGGGCTGTGGCTCTGGCAGGGGCACGTGTTAAAGCGGCTGATCAGGAAAAGCCCCGCGGAGGAACAAGCCCCCAATCTTGTCTGAATCGCAAGTTCAGGGGATGGTCTGGTTTCCGACGCAGAATCTGCCTGGGTTGCGCGCAGGCTGCCCAGGTTTTCGTCGCATGTACTCTGCCACGACGTTCAGCGGCTGTATTTATTTGTCAGCCACAATCGAACTTTTTGCACAAACATGGTCGCTAAAAATGAGTTTCCGGATATAACAATTCCGTTGTCAGAAGAATTGTCAGGATGACTCAGCAAGTGATTAGCACACAGCTATAAACGGAATTCGGTGTAGCTGCTGCACTTAGCGAGATGCGGTAGGAAGATTCGACGTGGATGAGTTGAGAACACTATTCGTTGGCGGTTACGCTGATGGTGAGTGGATGCAGATATCTCCAGAGACGACGTGTGTCCGTATGCCGTTCAAGAATCCCTTTTCGCTGGACGAGTGGGATGAAGAAGTCTACCTGGAGCGAGTCCTGGCCGAGGACGCTGACGGAAGAATACGTATCTTCGCCAGTGAAACTCTTACTGATTCTCAGGCGATCGAAGTGCTGCTGAAGTGCTATAGCCCCAGCACGCTCTCTACGGCCGACACTAAGGAAATGTGACGATTCCTCGTCCCGTTTCTGAGCCATTTCCTCCGTCCGATCTGGCGTTGCTTCTAATCAGGCTCTGTGACGTTGTGGTCATTGGGGAATGACGGTAGCCGCGCTGTTTGGTGTACGGGTCTGGAGGATCGCCCGCTCGATGTCACGCTGCGCGATCTCTGGCAGAACTATTTTTTCTGCTTTGAAGCGCCTGCAGTGCGCCGATGCTGACCAGCACGGCTCCGGCAAGCTCAAGTCCCGCGTTCATTCGGTTACCGACTGTCGGCAGGCCGTACAAAAAAGCATCGAGAGGCCCGTACGAGGTCGTGCGGATCGTGACCAGTGTCAGCAGGAACGCGAGCGAGAAGTGGGCCAGAGTCCGTTCCCGCCAATGCCCGCGGAGCAGATACAGACTGACAAGCAAACCGACGAGACTGACGGCCGCCGCCCCGGCGACGAGGGCAATCTGCAGCGTCCTTCGGTCGCTGTACCAGCCCTGGTCCTTCGCCAGCCCGCGCCCGTAAATCGTTATCAGTGATTGCAGGTCGAATAACTTGTTCAGGCTCAACAGGACCATGATCAATGCGAGCCCGATCCAGTAGAGCGAACGAGTCGACTTCTGATCGCCCGGTCCTTCAGGCGTCTCTGCGGTCGGTTGCACGGCTGGCTGTACGGTGGCGGCCCGGAAACAGAGCAGGGCGGCGAGCAGGTGTGCGGCAGAAATGGCCAGCCCCCAGCGTGTTCCAGTAATGGGGCGCCAGACGAGATCCGCAAGTAGCAGGGACATGGTTCAATCAGTGTGATAAAGGGCGTTGCGATCGATCCAGCGAGGCTCGGCCGTGGATCTTCATTGCGCCGTAGATAATCACGGCCACCGCGGCCAGTCCATACATCCAGGGAGAGATTGAGAACGTCAGCGTTAAAACGTCGCTGACCGGCGCGGTGAAGCGGGTGATGTCATCTGGATAGATTAAAAAGTAAGCGATGACGCTGATCACCAGGACAACGATGTGTCGCTGCCGGTCAGTCATGGTCGACCTCCTTCACCGGTTTCGCGGGAACAGAACTGATCAGGGAATGAGCGATTCCTCCCAGCACCAGCAGGACCCCAAGTTTCTGCATTCCCGGAATTGCGAGCACCATCGTCGGAATTCCGATCAGTCCATACCCGCATGACAGGACGGTGACCAGAACTCCCCACAGTACCAGCCGCGATCCTGTAGACTGGCCTGAGTTCAGCTGCCAGATCGAGCCCAGAAACACGCAGGTGCAGACGGCGTAAACAACGAAGTGTTCGGGACGAGTTGGGAACGAAGCCATCTCGGCGGTGAAATTGAGCGACGACATGCCGTTGCTCCGATGCCAGCAGGGAGAGGGGTTGTGCAAATCGGGACCGGACTCACGATAAGGTGCGGAGGAATCAGTCGCAACCTCGTGATTCGACCTGGTTCACAGGACGTGGACCGAAGCGCCGCTCTGAACGTGGCCGATCCAATGACGGGTTTCGGGGCGCGCAGCCGAGACGACTGGCGAGAGCACCCTGCCGTCGTTCCCATTTCGACCCCGCTCTGCCCGCTTATTGTCGACCGAGCAGAATCAGTTCTGTTCGCCGCAAAAAGTTCCGGTGTCGTGAGAGTTCGGCGATATTTCCGGGAAGCTCATCCCGCAGTTCATTGTGCTTACTGACGGGGGTAATGATGAATCGGTGCGGTCCCCCTGCGATAAAGTCGGCGGCATCGCGCGGCGTGTGTAAGACGGTGACTCGTTTTCCAGCATAACCGGCGTAGTAGACGACGCTGGGCTGGAAGTAACGGAAGGTGCCAATCTCAACCTCACCGTCATTCGAGAGACGTCGGGCATCGGCGATGAATTTGGGAGTGTCCTGATAGTTGTTAACGCGGACCGGGGCGACCCCGACCACGAGAACCGCCAGCAGAATGGACATAGCGACTAGCGTCTGGATGACGCGGGTACGGAGTTCCTGGTCGAGGAACTTCATCGCGATATAGGCACCGGCAATCGGGACCAGGCCAATCAGGGCCAGCCACTGTTCACTGGAGAACAGGACATAGGCGGCGATGTAGACGCCGATGACCATCAGAATGCCGACCAGTCCGAGGGCGCGGCAGCAGAGATTGAATGAATAGACACCCTCGTCCACCTCATCCCGCCGCCAGTCATGCAGGTAGCGACCGAGGATCAAGGCCACAGCGGGATACATGGGAAGCAGGTAGTTGGGGAGCCGGGTGCTGGCGAGTGAGAAGAAAATGAACCAGGTTCCGGCCCAGCAGGCGACGAGACGATCACTGTCGCGCCAGCGAGCACCGTCGATGAACCGTTCGCCCATGCGGAAGACCGCTACGGGGAGGAAGACCGACCAGGGGAAACACGAGACCAGAATCGCGACGACGTAATACAACTGATAGAACGGAAAGCCATTGTGGTTTTCCTTCGCGGTCAGTGCCCGATTCAGGTTGTGATCGAGGAAGAAGCCCCGTAACCACTCGCCGTTCGTTTTATAGCCGACCACCAGATACCAGGGTAAGGCGATGGCAATGACGATGCCGAGCCCGATCAGGAAGTGCATTCCACGAAGTGTCTGCAGGATTTGTCGGGGGCGCAATGTCTGCAGGGCGATGCGCCACCAGCGTTTCCACCAAGGGCCCGTCGGAGCGGTCAGGACTTCACTTTCGATATCCCGTTCGCGCCACGAAATCAGCAGAAAAAGGATCAGGATCCCACTGGGAAGGACTACCCCCACGGGTCCCTTGGCGAGCACGGCGAAACCCATGGCTGCGAACAGAGGGGCGGCCCACTTCCAGTCGGATGGCAGCAGTGTGTCCGGTTGCTGTACGGTCGAGGCCGCGTTCGAGTCGCTCTCGGCGAGAGCTGTCTGGTTCAGTTCGGATGGGGCCTCATCGGCGTCTTCTTCGGAATCGGTTTCCGCAGCACTGTCGCCGCTGAAGTTGCCCCCGCGCTGCCGGGCGACGACCCAGACATAGCAGGTGAAGGTGAGCGTCACAAAGAAAATCAATGTCGCGTCGGGAGTAACCGCACGACCGACTGCCGTGAACAGCAGGCAGGTGCAGAGAATGCAACTGGCCAGAATTCCGATTTCGGCAGAGTAGAGCTTGCGGCCCAGATGGTAGGTCAGAAGTGTTGTACCGACCGACAACAGGGCCGATGCGAATCGGGCCGAAAATTCGGAGATCCCGAAGAACTTGTACGAAGTCAGCATCAGCCAGTAGATCAGGATTGGCTTGTCGGTTCGCAATGCTTCGTTAAAGGTCGGGACGATGACATCCCCACGCCGAAACATTTCAGCCCCGCAACTGGCGTTCTTGGGCTCGTCTTCGTTGAAGAGGGCGTAACTGCCGAGATTGGTGAAGAAGATCACGACCGCCATCAGGGCGAGCAGCGCTTGGTGGCGCAACAAAACAGTCATGCAGTCGTTCCTTAACTCACACGCCATTGGCGGTCCATCATCCCAGGCTGGCGCAGAAGCCTTGCGCGAACTTTACGTGATTGCCAAATGTCAAACAACTGTGACCGCGGGAGCTGAAGCCCGTCCGGGCAGGGGAGCCTTCAAGATCTGAAGCGATTTCGCTGCCCTTCGACGGACTGATGTCGGGTTCTCGTCTGTGCGACCATGAACGCACGTTCGGGAATCTGACGGGCAGGGAATCGCGCCGTTCCCCTGACTGCATCGGGTGAGTCGGGGTGGCTGCCGGTTCACGATGATGGCTAATCAGGTCGGCAATTTGATATCTTCATGCCGTGGCACAGGGGTTGTGCAGCCGTGTCGCGATCAAATCGTCGTTAATTTCGTTTCGAACAAACTGGTGTTTCATGCGTGTTTTGTCAGGTATCCAGCCGACCGGTCGATTTCATTGGGGTAACTATTTCGGCGCGATCCAGCAATACATAGCGCTTCAGGGGAACGAACAGTCGTTCTACTTCATTGCCGACCTCCATGCGTTGACAACCGTCCGCGACGCCAAGGTGCTTGAGCAGAACGTGAATGATGCGGCCCTGGACCTGCTGGCGCTGGGGCTCGATCCGAGCCAGGCGTCGCTCTTTCGGCAATCCGATGTTCCGGAAGTGACGGAACTGATGTGGCTGCTGATGAGTATTACTCAGTTCAGCCTGCTGGAGAAATGCACCTCGTTCAAAGACAAGGCCGCGAAAGGGATTGCGGCTGACGCGGGTCTTTTCACCTACCCCGTTCTGATGGCCGCCGACATTCTGCTGTATGACAGCGACGTGGTGCCGGTGGG
>NZ_DASWWZ010000595.1:0-3018 GCF_036405755.1 Schlesneria sp. | reverse complement strand
CCAGGACCTCGCCAACCATAGGGGCCGTAGCCATATCCTCCGTAGCCCCCCGCCAGGCCGTAACCGGGTCCAAAGCCGAAGCCCGGTCCGAATCCTCGTCCGAAGCCGCCATAACCTCCGTAACCGTTCCAATAACCACGGTACTGAGGATGACGGGCATAGGCAGGGCGATAATTGCTACCACCAAGGTTAATGGGACGATTGTTGATATTGATTGTATTGCGACCCACCCAGGAGCCCTGGCGACGATCACCGAACTGATCGTTTCGGAATCGTTCGCCGCGGCCAGGATCGGTTCCTCCGGGTCGCTGGACGTTGCCTCCCGGACGGTTGACCACATTCCCCTCGGGAAAGCGATTTCTGAAGTCGTTTCCGACGTTGCCCCGGTTATTTCGATTGAAATCCGGGCGCGGATTGCCTCCAGGGCGTGGGGTAAGATTGGTGATGTTGCCCGGCCGGTTCCCGGGGTTCGGCTGGGTGAAGGACGGTGAGCGAGGACCGCTCGGGCCGGGATTCGGCCGGGCAATATTTCCCCCACCGATCGCTGGACCGTTTCCGGGGCGGACGACATTCCCCCCGCCGGGACCTCGGCTCACACCAGGGTTACCGCCGGGGATGCCACCAGACGCCCTCGGGATAGATGGCGGACCGCCGCGGCCTCCGCCAAAGTTTCCGCCACCTCCTGGCGGGCCACCGCCCCCCGGTCGGCCTCCTCCGCCGCCACGTGGACCCCCAGGCCCACCACCAGGGCCCCCGCCACCGGGGCCTCCTCCGGGTCTTCCGCCACCACGTCCACCTTGTGCGAGCAGTTCAGCGGAAGCAACTGCGGACATGACGCTGCAAACGATGAGCGTTTTCCAGATGCTTGTGTTCATTGCAGTTCTTCTTTTCTGAGTCTTGATGATTTGGAAACGGTCCTTCAGGCCACTGTGCCTGGGGCTGATCATTTGGAATCGGTATGCGCTGCAGAGTTGGCCATATCCGGTGTGGGTGCCCGTCGTACGATCGTGACTGGATCACTATCAGGAAGTTTGACTCCACTCACTTCATGGTCGACAGACTGCCAGATGATGGTGTCGTTGTTCACACAGGTGTAGATACTGGTGCTCGAAGCAGGTTCCCCTTCCGCCGTGACTCCAGTCGCTTTCAATTTCCAGCAGTCGTCGTCCCGGTACCAGTACCCCTCGGCATAGCCCCCTTCCGAATCGAAGATCCAGGTTTTGAGTTTCCCTGTGAGCGGATCCCAGCCAATCCGCTGAGTGCCATTCATGATTTCCTGACCTTCAACATGGATCACAAACTTTCGCAGCAGGAAGTTTCCTCGTTCTGAGGGCTCACACGAAAAGAGCACGATTGACTCGTCGCTCTCGTCGATCCAGTCTCCCTGAAGCCATGAGAGCTGTTCTAATTCGGAGCGGTGGCGACGGCTCGTCTTAAAGGGCTGTTTACGCAGACTGGCGATTTGCCACTTGCCGTCGATCCGGGTGTAGACCGTCGTGTACCGGCCGACGATTCCACTTTCATCATCGTCCCCTGGCAATTCAGTAGGGACGAAAAGCGTGTAACCGTCCTCGACGGCGAGTCCAGGGCCGATGAATCGCACACTGGTGGTGCTGAACTCAAGCGAGCCATTTTCGTCGTCCGCGAACGTTTCGGCCAGGAGATCTCGGATGGTTGAGCGTCCTTCGAAGACTTCACCGTGCTCATCGACGTATTCAGCCGATTCGGTGAAGAACTCCGCCGCCTCTTCCGCTTTGGCTGCACTCAGCGCCTTAACGAAGGATTCGCCAACGGATCGGACTTCAAGATCAGATTCTGAGGCCGCGTCGCTCGACGTTAAAGGGTCTTCGACCGCTTTGGTCGATTTGGAATCAGATTGCGAAGCAGGGGAAGCTCGGTCATCCGAGGCAGGACGGTCAGTGCTTTTCTCGTGCGGGGCTGATGGAATCTCAGTTTTTTTGTCCTCAGCTCGTAGCTGCTGTGTACCTGAAAGCCCGGGCTCGAACGCCGTAGTAACCATTGCAAATAACAGTACGGAGTAAGTTCTACGCATAGGTGATCCTCATCGATAGGGGAGACGTGCGGGAACGTGCGGAAGTCAGCCAATCGGGCGGCGACCTCGGGCACTCGCATTTGGTTATTTCCGAACTGCTGCATTCGGTGCGCCGATGTCCAATGGAAAAGACGCATTCCGCCAAGCTGGAGTGAGGAATGAGCGAGAGAAAACCGGCCGGTACGATGCGGGAATTCAGCGAGAGATCGACTTACTCTTTCTCGACGACAGGGTCAGTTTCAGGGGCGCTGCCTCGTAAGCCGGAGTGCTTCAGGTCGTCCGGTTTGTTCCGGCGGCTTTGGCGGAGTTCGGACAACTGGTCCCGGGTGAGCAGCTTTTCGATCGCCACCAGTTTGTCCGCTTCCAGGGAGAGCAATCGCGCGTGGAAGCGATGGATCTCTCGATTAAGCGAGCGCAGGTGGTAGCGATACTTCTCCTCTAATTTCTCCGCTATCGCTTCCTGTTCGGGGGTCAGAGTGATCCCCACTCCTTCGATGGCTTTCTCGACAGGATCAGAGGGCTTTGCAGACGTTGGGGCGGTGCGCGATTCGGTTTCAGTCGCAGACGTTTCCTGCTGGGCCGTTCGACGGCGAAGTTCGCGGATGCGAAGCCGTTGCTGTTCCGTGAAGTTGTCTTCGGTGGCGGCAAGGAGAGAACATTCGACTGCAATTGTCTGGAAATACCGCTGACTGAACTGCTTCCAGACCTCGTCGATCGACTGGTCGTAGTCCTGAATGACACGCTTAATTTGCTCTTGTTGCTTGTCCGACAATTGCAGCCGAACCAGGTATGCGGGGATTGCATCCGCTGGGAATCCGGGCTGACTGGCCTGGTCAGCACGGGATTCTACGGCCGCAGGCGATGGATCAGTAGAATCGCTCGCCGTTGCCATACTCAAACCAGAGATGCTCGCGATCAAAAGAAGAGTGCCGATGCGCCGAAAACGCCTCCTCCCGAGGAGGGTG
>NZ_DASWWZ010000594.1:0-7276 GCF_036405755.1 Schlesneria sp. | reverse complement strand
TCTTGAGTTTCTGCTCACGGTTTAAATAGCCGAGCGCGGAGGTGGCAACGATCCCTTCTCGTGAACCGATTGCCGCAGTAAGCCCCGCGACCGTTTTGTCTTCGACGTACTTCTGCATCACTGCATCCAGACGCTTCAACTTCTCAAGATCGAATTCAGCGGCCGAGGCGGTCAACTGGTTTCCGCACACAACGGCCAGTAGAAAAGCAGGAGCGAATCTGCAATGCAGTCGTTGGATCCACATGGGCATTCCTCGTCAGTCTGTACTGATGGGTTAAACTAATGATGACCGGAACCGAGAATGATCCGTTCATCAGCAGGAGTGTACCGGCATTTCTGCGTCGACCGAAGTCTGTCGCGCGAGGGGATGTCATCGCAGACAACCGCCTCGCGTGTCGTGATTTCTGGAGACTGCGATCGGTTCATCTTGCTCCGTAACGACTCGTTGATCCCTCTGGATGATTGAGGCCGTGACTCGGTGTGAAAACACGGTCGTCAACAGAGCATCGCTGTTCGATCAGACGCGGATGTACCAACCAAGTCGCTCGAGGAGGCGGCAGCAGAGGTAGACGATCAGGGTGAAGCAGGCGAACCCTAAGAGCGCGCGCCACTCAGAAGAGTCCTTTGGAAAATAGGGAACCACGATCCAGCCTGCGACACTGTGCAGGATGTAGGCCGCAAGGGAATTGGTACCGAGCGTTCGGAAGAACCCGAGATTCCACCCGCGCCCGTCACAGGCCCACAGAAACAACGCATAGATGACCAGGGAAAATCCGGCGGCAAATGTCGGATAGGAGGGGTTGCCGCTGCGTTGACTCATCATCCAGTAATTCCAATGGCGGTACATCTTACTGGTTCCCTCCTGCCCCTTCGGTTCAAATTCTTTGCCCGCAACCGGAGGTGGAACGAATGGTGGTTCGGCCAGAGTCCCGTCCCATGACTTCAGTCGATCCATCGTCGGGATCACCGGATCGAGCGCAAGTTTCCTGTTGCGGGGCTTCGCCGTCGTCGCTTGTGCTGCGTCAACCGGTGCGGCGGCCGTGGGAGCAGCGGCGGAGGTCGACGAAGTGAGCTGGGCGTCATCCTGCGGAGTTGCAGGATAGTTATACAGGACGGTTCCATTAGAAATGATCCAACCGATCAACATCACTCCGACGCCGCCGAGTGCGATGCGGGTCGCCGCACCGGTGCCAAATGCTCGTACGGCGTCGCAGGCCAAGGTTCCGCAGATGGCAGGAACGGCCCACGTCAAAAATCCAAGGGGTCCCCCATCAATCCCGTTGGGGTCTGTATTCACCCACTCAAAATTGAACCACCACGAGAGGCAGAAGTGCAGAATGACTGAGAAGAACATGTATCCGACGCGAATCTTCCAGTGCGAAGTCACGACCGGCAAAATCCAAAGCGACGTGACGGCAATGTGCATTAGCGTCTGAAACCACCGACGTTTGAAGAGCTGAAACAGCACATCGCCGAGCGGCTTCGATTGGTAATCTTTAATGATTCCGTCTAAGTCGCAGTAGGAGTACCAGAGGATGGCCACCAGTCCCAGGCCGACGATTCGTCGGATTGCGCGTCCCCAGGGCATCTTGCCCCCGGATTCCATTCGCTTCCCCAGGCTCAGCCTCATGGCAAAGCCTGCCGCGAACAGGAACTGGGGCATGATCGTATCGGCGTAGCTGCAGTAGTCGTGCGTATGCTTCAGGATCCGGGGGCACATCGCGTATCCACCCAGAAAGTTGACCAGCAGCATTCCGAACATCGTGTAACCACGAAACTGGTCCAGGGACGTAAGGCGAACCTTAGGCGATGCGACTGAAGACATAGTCAGATCCAACCCTTTCCGGGTATCGAAAAATCCCTCAGACAGACCAGAGTACAACTCAAATCAAGTTGCCAAAACAACGAAGCAACATGCCGAATCGGCACGTCGCTTCAAACTTTCAGACCTACAGCCGAATAAAAATGCGCTGTTTTTCCAGGAACCGGACAAAGGCGTAGGTAGTCATGTAGAAAATGCCGAGTCCGCACAGGCACCACCACAATGGAGAGTCCTTGGGGACAATTCCCCGCACCGCAACCTCGATGGAATGATGCAGGAAGTAGGCGGCCAGGGCATTGGTCCCAAAGGTGCGGAACAGCCCGATCGAAATGCCTCCCAGATCCGTCAGAAAGACGAACAGTGCAAGAGTCGCCATTGAGAAGCCCGATGCGAAGAGGACGAAAGGGGCCGAGACGATTCGCTTGCTCATCATCCAATAGTTATAGCGTCGCAGAACGGGTTCGGGTGTGGCACCGGTGCTCTTCAGTTGTTCATACTGACCGGGGTCTTTAGGTGGTGGTGCGAAGAACGGCGGTTCTGCCAGTCGTATTTTGGCGCGTTGTTCGGTCGTGGGAATGACGGGAGATTCGGCCAGATCTCGTGGAGTGGGTGGCGAGTCCACGGGAATGTCGTACGCGGTCGAAATACACGAAAGGCCGTAAGCGATGGCCATCACTACCGCACCGAGTCCTAACAGCAATCCTCCCGCCTGGGCCGGTTGCCGGTTGTTGATCAGCTCATACGAGAGGGCACCGGCGAGCATGATGACGCCCCAATTCATGGTGCCGAAGACACCCCCATCCCAGCATCCGCTCTTCGCCGCACCCCAATAGGCGTTCAACCAGTTTGGTTGCCCAAAAATGAACGCGAAATTGAAGGAATATGAGAACAGCAGGTGTCCGGTGAGCAGTGCCAGCATCCCCAGGATCAGCACCGGCGTTCGGGCGGCAATGAAAGGGAGAACGACAATCTGAGTCACTCCGATGATCGCGAGTGTTTCCCAGAGATTCGCCTTGATCATCCCGGCAATAAAGTCCCACACCTGATTCGGATTAACGTCGTTCCAGGATTTCACGAACGAGTCGTTGAATCCGTACATGGCGAGCGAAACGAGCACCAGACTGAGGCCCCGAATCACGGCGTGTCGGTAGCTGGCAAGTGCACCGTCACGTGCCAACCGACGAAGCATCGTCAGTCGGTAGGAAAAGCCGGCAGCAAAGATAAACCCCGGCATGATGGAATCGGCGTAGCTGAAGTAGGTGTCGTGATGTTTGATCCAGTCTGGAATGGCCTTCAGGTCACCGCAGAAATTCACAATGAACATGACAGCAACGGCATACCCGCGGAACTGGTCCAGAGAAATGCGTCGCCCGGTGGACGGCATCGTGGCCGGTCCTTCCGATTTTGTTTCTGCCGATGTGCTTTTCACGTCGTTAGTAGCCACTGGATGAAGTCCCTGATTCAGTATGAGATGAGAACTGGATCAACTGCGAGATGCGACGGGATGCGATAAGGCGCATGAGCATAGCCAATTCAATTCACAATTTGAGTCTTCCGCGACGATCCTTGACGAATTTCTCACGAAAGACTGTGAGTCCTGTCTTCAGTTGATTTGACTGAATCGTGATCAAACAGTTTGTCGCTATCGGCTGCAAAGTGCTTTGGGCGGGTTAGTCAGGGCATCAGTGCTAATTGATTCAGTAGATCAGTAAAAGGCGTTCCGGGTCTCAGGCGTCCACTTGAGATGAGCGGTTCAGGCAGTGGTCACGAAATCTGTGTTTCGGTCGTTCTACCGACGGGGAGATATCGGACGGCGAGTGAAAAGCTTGCGACCCGCTGCTGCGGACATGTTTAATTTGTCGGTGTGAACAGAATCTCTGTGCATGAGCCTGCAATCGACGTTCTCTGCCATTTCGGCCGAGCGGCCTGAGTTCATGAAATCTTCTGATTTCATGCGGTTGCATCGGGTACTTCCCATCGATAGGATCAACCGCTCAATTCGCTTCTCTTCAATGCATTCTGCGTTCGACTGACCACACGAAATTGCTTTGTTTCAAAAGCTCGGGAAAGCTGCGCGAGGTGATTGTCATTCGGTTTCTCGCACATTCAATTCGATTACTGACCGCGCTCCTTATTGTGGTCGCGGCTCAGCAAGCTCATGCTGTCGACGGAATTAGCTCAGCCGAGGATGGTCAGATTCCGGCAGAGTCGTCTGTTCGGTTTTCCATTGAGACGAACTCCCGACTGGGTAACTTCGCGTTTGTTCCCGATCGTTGGGGTGAGTTTCAGTTTCGGGTTGAGAATCGAAGTGGGGCCGCGCGAAAACTCCTTTGTACGACCTACTTCGCTGATTATCCAACTCTCCAGTATGGTCGGCAACTTACTGTTCCTGCGCGCTCCCGATTGCAGTTATCTCACCCTGTTCGTTTGCCGCTCTTCGAAACGTCGACGGGGACAACGGCGAACATTCATACGCTTGTGATAGACGAGTCCGAAGGGAAAGAAGTCCTGATTAAGAATGACTCAGGGCAGCTTCGCCATGACCGTTCGCTGGTGCTGACAAATACCGACCGAAACACGGGAATCATCGCGGGGTGGCGGCACTCCAGCCACATTCCACAGGATGTTGTCGATCTCGTTGTGGCCAATCGAGTGAATCAAGGGCTGAATAATCGCATCACCGTCATTGGCGATCAGTTCCTGCCAGCTAATGAAACCAGTTACGACTATCTCGATCATATCGTAATTGCTGACGATCGGGTCGCTGACGACGTTGCAGCCCTGGCAACGCTTCGACGCTGGGTCCATTCGGGGGGGAACTTGTGGATCATGCTCGATCGTGTCGACGCAGAAGTCCTGGAACGACTCCTGGGGGATCAGTTCGCCGGGCGTGTGGTGGGGCGTGTCCGCAAGACGTCCGTTCGAATCGACAAAGGCCCGAACCTGGCATCTCCCAAAGGTGAGCCCGGTAACACAGTCGAATATGACGAACCGGTCGAGATGGTTCAGCTGCTCATTTCTGGAATGAGAATCGTCAACACGGTCGACGGATGGCCGGCGGCGCTGACTGGTTCGTTCGGTGAGGGCCGGGTGCTTCTCACCACACTGGGAGCGCGAGCCTGGGTTAACCCGACTCCCGAAGCAAAACGTCTGGAGATGGAGAAAACTCCAGGATCAGAATCAGCGTTCCTGCCAAATTCGCGGATGGAAGATCTGGCTGCCTATGTTCTGGCACGCCGTGAACCCGAAATCGCGAAGACAGTGTCTCTTGAGTCACAGGCCGTAAAGCACGTCTCTTATAAAGTCCCGACCTGGGGGCTGATTGTGGCAACGATGAGCACATTCCTGGTCCTTTTGCTGGTGGCCGCAGTGGGACTGCAACGGCTCGATCGACTCGAGCATTTCGGGTGGTGTGGTTCGCTGCTGGCTGTTGTGTTTGGGTTTATCCTCACAGGAATCGGTGTCTCTAATCGCTATGGGGTGCCGGGAACTGTCGCGGGATCTCACCTCCTGCGTGCGATCGGGGGAACGGACGATTTGCGCGCAGAAGGGGTGACGGCAGTTTATCGAACAGACCAGGGAGTCTCGCTCGCTCAGATGCCTCAAGGGGGAAAGCTGTGGCCTGAAAAGACCGATTCCACTGCATCGACCCGACGTCTCATTGCCAGCGACCTCGCATCTTCACGCTGGGATGGGTTGCCGCAGGAAGCAGGGCTGTCACTCTATACCGACGCGCTTTCCCAGACACACGTGGAACGCATCGAAGCGATCGCCACACTGGATTCTGCCGGACTTGTTGGCACCTACAGGGGGCCGGAGGCGAGCCGTCAGGATGCACTGCTGGCGACGAGAAACGGCCGAATCGGGGTCAAGTTTTCTTCCGACGGCGAATTCGTTGCCAAGAGTGAAGACACGTTCGGTGAAGGTCAGTTCCTCGACGCGACTTACGTCGGTGATCAGCAGGATCGTCGGTTGAAGATCTTTCAGGAACTGTTTGCGAATGCGCGATGGAAGAACTATCTGGACCACCCGCATTTGCTGGTGTGGCTTGACAAGTGGGATTCGGGCTTCAATTTCGGCGACGGACTGACTCGACAGGGCGATGCGCTGCTGGCGATTCGCCTCAATCTGACTCGTCCACCGCAAGGAACTGAAGTGCTGATCCCCTCCATGCTGGTCAACTTCTCAACCCGCCGTCCCCCCGACGGTACGCTGCCCGCGGGTTTCTGGGATGATCTCAGAAAGGAATGGCAGGAACGTTCCAGCCCCAGTACGACCTGGCTCCGTTTCCAGCTTCCGCGTGAACTGCTTCCTTTGTCTGCGAAAAAAGCACGGCTGGAGGTGAGGGTGACCGGACCGATTGGTCGCCTCGAAATTCTGGGGATACGGGATAACGCTTCGGTCAGCCTCGCAAGTGTTGTTGATCCTGCCAACACTGTTGGTTTTGATCTGGATGACAGCGAAGTGCTGGCCATCTCGCAGGATGGCGATCTCTCTCTGGGGATCAGCGGTGGAGACACGTCTCGATCACAGACCCCGAATCCAACCGGTGCAATCTCTGCTGCGAACACCTGGCGAATCGAGTCACTGGACTTGCATGTCTGGGCTACCGCCACTGATTCGACGAAAGAGGACTGAGCATGAACACAAAAGCCTCAGGGGACGGGGCCGGTTCCGTTCCAGCACTCTGTATCAAAGGTCTAACGAAGCGCTATGGCTCGTTCACGGCACTTGACGGTTTGACCCTGACGGTTGCGCCGGGACAGATTCTCGGGCTGATTGGTCCCAACGGGGCTGGGAAGACGACAACGATCAAGATTCTGGTCGGTCTGATCAAGCCGACTTCCGGCAGTGCTTCGATCGCTGGTGTCGATTGCCTGCGGGACGCCCGCGAGATCAAACGCCTGGTAGGTTACATGCCAGATAAATTCGGGGCGTATGACAACATGCGCGTACGGGAATATCTGGACTTCTTTGCTGCGGCCTGTGCAATCCCTGCTCGACTGCGGGCGAAGCGAGTCGCGGACGTCATGGAACTGACTCAAACTGCGTACATGAAAGAGAGCTACGTCGAACGCATCAGCCATGGAATGCAGCAGCGTGTCGGGCTCGCTCGCACGTTGTTACACGATCCCAAGATCGTGATTCTCGACGAGCCAAGTAACGGGCTGGATCCACAGGCCCGAATTGAAATGCGAGACTTGTTGATCGAGTTGACCAGGCAGGGGAAGACCGTGGTGGTGACCAGTCACATCCTTCCCGAATTGGCACGTATCTGTCAGCAGGTCGCCATTATCACGCACGGAAGGTTGCGAGCGTTCGGGACCGTCGAGGAAATTGGCCGCCAGATCAGCCGCCAGCAATCGATGGAAGTGCAGTTGATCTCTCTGGATCAGTTGAAACCGGCGACGCAACTCATCCAGCAGAATCTGGAAGAAGGAGCCGAAGTGGTCG
>NZ_DASWWZ010000593.1:0-4357 GCF_036405755.1 Schlesneria sp. | reverse complement strand
ATGAACGAGCGGTCGATCGGATTCTGGCGAGTCCCCTCTACGGCGAACGGTGGGGGGCCATGTGGCTGGACCTGGCACGCTACGGCGATTCACAGGGATACATCCATGACCCGCCACGATCCATCTGGCGCTGGCGCGACTGGCTGATCGAAGCACTGAATGCCAACCTGCCCTATGACCGCTTCACGATTGAGATGCTCGCCGGCGACCTGCTGCCCGATGCAACCGATTCCCAACGCATCGCCACGGGCTTTCATCGAAATACGACGAACAATACCGAAGGGGGGTCTAACGCCGAAGAGTATCGACATGCCTCGGTCGTCGATCGGGTCAATACGACCATGCAGGTCTGGATGGGAACGACGTTCGGCTGCGCCCAATGTCACACCCACAAGTACGATCCGTTCTCGCACAAGGAGTATTACGAGGTCTTCGCGGTCTTCAATTCGACCGAAGACAACAACAGCGAACCGCCCCTCCTTGAAATCGCACATGTCGGCCGTGAGAAAGAACGTGACCGTAATCGCCAGATCTTGGCAGAAGCCCGGAAACGTCATGAGGAACAGACGGTCCTCACCGATTCGAAAGAGCCAGACTGGGAGCAATCCGTCGATCGTGCCACGCTGCCTGCCGACCTGATGGAGGTGATCACCCGCAGCACAGAACAGCGTTCCGAGGAACAGCAAAGGAAACTGCGTGACCACCATCGAACCACGGTCCCCGAATGGATGGCCAGCCAGGCCGCACTGGCGGCAGCGCAGGGAGAACTCGACAAGGTCGAGACCACGACACCGGTTTTCAAGGAAGGAGCCGAGCGTCCCACCTACGTCGCCATTCGGGGTGAATTCCAGAACCGGGGCGAACAGGTCCGGCCCGGGGTTCCCGCCGTGCTGCATCCCCTTCCCCCCGGAACGAAGCTGGATCGGCTGAGATTTGCGGAGTGGCTAATGGATTCCGCAAACCCGCTGACTGGTCGCGTGACGGTGAATCGGCTCTGGCAGGAACTGTTCGGAATTGGACTGGTCGAATCCAGCGAAGAATTCGGCAATCAGGGGGAACCTCCGTCGCACCCTGAACTGCTCGACTGGCTGGCCACCGAAATGATTCGAACCGGCTGGGATACCAAGAACATGCTGCGGAGGATCGTCTCCTCGGCTGCTTACCGACAGTCCTCGTACGTCAGCGATGAACTGGCCCTTCGTGATCCGAACAACCGTTTGATCGGTCGAGGTCCCCGCGTCCGCCTCCCGGCAGAGACCGTGCGAGATCAGGCCTTGTTCGTCGCCGGATTGCTCAGTCCGAAATTGTATGGGCCACCCGTTCATCCTCCGCAGCCTGTCAACGGACTGGCAGCGGCCTTCGGGCAAAGCACCGACTGGGAAACGAGTCGCGGCGAAGACCGGCACCGACGTGCTCTCTACACCCGCTGGCGGCGAAACCTTCCCTACCCGTCGATGATCACCTTCGATGCTCCAGAAAGAAGCGTCTGCAGCCTGCGACGAACTCGCACTAATACTCCCTTGCAGGCGCTCGTGACGCTGAACGATCAGGTCTACGTCGAAGCGGCTCAGGCACTGGCTCGCCGAATCATGACGGAAGGGGGCGACACCACAGCCAGCCGCGCGGCCTACGGGCTGCGACTGGTTCTCACCCGATCCCCGGCCGAACAGGAAACGAACCGGCTGGTCCAACTTCATCAGACAGTCCATGCGACGTTAGGGACCGATCTGGCGAAGGCCACTCCTCTGGCGACCAAGCCGCTAGGTCCGCTGCCTGAGGCGTCGGACACCATCGAGGCTGCCACCTGGACGGTCGTCGGCAATGTCCTGCTGAACCTGGACGAGTTCCTGTCGAAACCTTGAAATCGGAACGGGCCGCGATTGCCCTCCCCACGCGATTGCCAGTCGACTCGACCTCATGACCTGTGCCTGACTTTGTCCGGAAGTGACTCCCCCTTATTCCCGAGGGACCCCAGATGAATCCACTCGCGACGTCTTCGCTCGAGGCTCTCGCCCATGTCACTCGCCGGCATTTTCTCGGAAGTGGATCCCTGGGGCTGGGGGGATTGGCGCTGAGCTCATTGCTCGGACATTCCCTCGAAGGGGCCTCATCCGCCGAAGAACCGTTCGCACCGACAGCGTCTCATTACCCGGCCCGGGTCAAGAACGTCATCCTGCTCAGCCTGTCAGGAGGACCATCGCACTTAGATCTCTTCGACTATAAGCCCGAGCTGTCGAAGCGCGACGGTCAGGACTGTCCGGCATCTCTGACAGAAGGAAAACCCTTCGCCTTCACGAGTGGCACCCCTAAGCTGCTGGGGACACCCCAAAAGTTTGCTCAGTACGGGCAGTCTGGTGCGTGGGTCTCGGCGGCAATGCCGAACGTGGCAGCGATTGCCGATGAACTGACCTTCATCAAATCGCTGCACACGGACCAGTTTAATCATGGCCCGGCGGAACTCTTGCTGCTGACGGGCATCCCACGCACGGCCGGTCGACCCTCAATCGGTTCATGGGTCACCTATGGACTGGGCTCTGAAAGTCAGGATGTCCCGGGGTTCATCGTCTTTACCTCCGGGGGATCACTCCCCAGTTCCGGAAAAGCCGGCTGGGGAAGCGGGTTTCTCCCTTCGGTCTATCAAGGGGTTCAATGTCGTACCGGAGGGGATCCGGTCCTTTATCTTTCGGACCCGGAAGGGATGGATCGTTCCCTCCGACGACAGAGCCTCGACGCGCTTAACGATCTGAATCGAATCCACGCCCGGCAACTTAAACAGGCCGAAACCGCGACCCGAATTGCTCAATACGAAATGGCATTTCGAATGCAGGCGGTCGTTCCAGAGCTGATGGATCTTTCACAGGAACCGGCGGGGTTGCTGGAAGATTATGGAGCACAGCCGGGTGCAGCTAGCTTCGCCAATAACTGCCTGCTCGCACGCCGCCTCGTCGAAAAGGGAGTTCGGTTTGTCCAACTCTCGGACTGGGGTTGGGACTTCCATGGGACGAATCCCAACGAAGACCTGCGTGATAATCTTGTGAAACGGTGCACGCTGATGGATCGTCCGGTCGCGGCACTCATCCGGGACCTGAAGAATCGCGGCCTGCTGGACGAGACGCTGGTCATCTGGATCGGTGAATTCGGACGGACACCGTTCCGCGAAGGACGAACGGCCGCCGGGCCCTACGTCGGACGGGATCACCATCCGTTCTCGAACACCATGTTCATGGCGGGAGGAGGTCTGAAGCGAGGCTATACGCTTGGCGCCACGGACGAGTTGGGATTCAACGTGGTAGAAAACCCCGTCCATATCCACGACATCCAGGCAACGATCCTGCATTTACTCGGTCTGGACCATACAAAACTGACATACCGGTTTCAGGGACGGGATTATCGACTGACCGATGTCGGTGGAAAGGTCATCCAGGAAGTACTGGCCTGATGACCGACTGCCAAGTTGAGAGCGTGAAGTCGAGATCGCCACATGCAGGGATCTCTCACCTCGCAGTGAAACAGCAAGACATCCGGTCACGGCGTCTTCGCGGCAACAGTTTCGGCCTTTCGCATGACTCTGAGAATATTGCCGCTCATGACCTGATGGATCTGGGAGGCCGAGTAACCCCGATTCAGCATTTCCTGAGTGATCAGCGGGTAGGTGGAGACATCATCAAGCTGCTCAGGAAGTAATGTGATGCCATCATAGTCGGATCCGATGCCGACGTGATCGATCCCCGCCACTTTGACGATGTGGTCAATATGGTCAACCACATCATGAAGACTCCCTCGCTGGATGGGATTCTCGAGGTCCCAGCGTTGCCGGGCAATCTTGTACTCGGACTCGTTGGGATACTTCTCGCGAAGTTCCCGATTGACCTGAAACATATTGGCTCGTTTGCGAGCCGAGTCGGGATGAACGAATCCCGAAAAGAAATTCACCATGACAACTCCACCGTTTTCTCTAGTCAGCAGCAGCACATCGTCCGGAACATTTCGAGGATGGTCTGCGACAGCGCGGGCGGAAGAATGCGAAAAAATGACGGGAGCTTTCGTAATGCGGAGCGCGTCTTTCATCGTCTCTGCCGAGACGTGCGAGAGATCGATCAACATGCCCAGACGGTTCATCTCGCGGACGACTTCTTCGCCGAATTCCGTCAGGCCACCATGCTTTTCCTCATCGGTCGCGGCATCCGCCCAGGCGAGTGTGTCCGAATGGGTCAGCGTCATGTACCCTGCCCCCAGCTTGTGCAGTCGACGAAGATTTTCGATCGAATCTTCGATGCAGTGGCCCCCTTCCACTCCTATCAGCGACGCAATTTTTCCGCTCTTCTGGATCCGTTCGACATCCGACGCCGTACGGGCC
>NZ_DASWWZ010000592.1:0-7221 GCF_036405755.1 Schlesneria sp. | reverse complement strand
TAGCCAATTGACCGTCGTAAGGGGCGAGGGTACGGTCATGAACCACTTCGTACCGTCCTGTCTAAATGGATCGCCTCTGGATGCTATTGTCGATTGTCTCGTCTCACGGGCGCCGTATCGCCTGTCGCATGTTGTGCCTCTTTCTCTTGCTTTGCCTGGCAGGCGAGTTCGTATGCTCGGAAGAATCCCCTGAACCTTCATCGACGTGCAACACTCGAGAACAGGAAGTTGCAGTCTGGATTGAGAAAGCGAGAAACTCGGGCTGTCTGGACGTCGAGTTTTACCCGGCGAACAAGCGGCCAAAGCCGTTTGATGGCTGGACTGATTTCCATCTCTCGCTGGAATACAAATACAATCACAACGTCCGCTGGAAGGGGGCCAAGGGGAAGGTTCTGGATGTCTCGATTGTTCCCGCTTTCACGACGATCAAGCCTTCCATTTCGCACATGATCAAGCTTCCCGAAAATATAGAGCGGGACCAGTGGCACACATCGGTGCTGGGTCGTCACGAACTGGACCACGTTGCGATTGGAATGCATCCAAGGTTGATGATGTTGGCGGCTCATCTCGTAAAGAATATTGGTCGACTTTCTCGCACCGCGGGAAGCACGTCGGAAGTCACACTGAAATGGGCTCAGGAAGAAATCAACAGTGCCGTCGATGCCCGGACGCAGGCTCTGCACTCCCTGGTGGTCATCAACAATGAGCGTCTGGATTCATTAACGCGTCACGGAGGGAGAGACCTGGTTGAACGGGGTGCTTTTTTTGAACGGCTGTACCTGAAAGAAAATCTGGACGAAGTGAAGTTCCGCTTTCTGGGCGAATCCATGAAACTGCTGGATACGAAAGAGTATCAGGAAGCGACTTTGCCGTTTCCTCATTAACCCCCTCGTACGGGGCCAATTTTGTCCGGTAAATCGTCAACAATCGAGCTTGCATCGTTGGCGAGTGTGGTTACAATCTTGTCTCTGAAATTTGCATGGTGGCTATAGCTCAGTTGGTAGAGCGCCAGATTGTGGTTCTGGATGTCGCCGGTTCGAGCCCGGTTAGTCACCCTCAGCCCCGAATGTTCGGGGCTTTTTTACGTCCGGTGCCATGCAGCATGGCTGGCACGTCCGGGTCGGCAAGTTCTCTCTGTCACCCGTCCCGCCGAGGTCGGCCCCGCTCTTGCCTGGCGAGGTGTCAACTGCCGCCTCCCCCGACCACGGAATCAACGGTCTCTTCGTCCGTCAAGTGATCCATCATTGTCTGAACCGACTGCGGCAAGATTCTTGTTTTTTAGATGAGTTTCTGGAAACGGCATCGTTATAATTTCCGTTTATCTGTGTTAGTCCCTGCTTCTTCATGTCTTCGGCTGCTCTTCTCAGAAGGGTCACAACATGGGGCGACTACGGGCGGCTTCAACGCTGCGGCGATCACGGTTCTGCATCGATTCATGCTTCGTTATCATGGTTTTCTTCCTGGTTCCGGCGACGGGCCGAGCTACTCCGCCGACTTTGGATGCCGCTATTCGAGCACTGATCGAGTGGCGTTCGTCGTTTGACAGTCTGCACATGCACTACGAAATGGAGCAATCCAATCGAGCAGAGCCGGATCACGGACAATTGACGACGTCGGGTGAATACTACTGGACTCAGTACGACCGATTCTTGTGGCGAGAGGAGTCGTTTCAGAATGGACAGCCCAGCGGTCGTCGAAAATACTTTTGCGATGGTGCGCTGGCGGGATGGGTTTGGCCGCAGGGAACTGTAATGGCGGTTCCCATTCCTCCAGGGCAACGAAGAGGTGTCTACAACGCGGTTGTCACCCCCCTGGCCGCTCTGTGGAACTGCACCGAACTGGATTGGTTTACAGTTCCCGTTCCACCGTGTGATATCGAGCACCAAGTCGTCGACTGTGAGGGAGCAGAGTGTCTGGAGATCTCATTCAGACTCCCTCAGAGTGCGGTATGCAATCGAATGATTCTGGATCCTCGATACAGTTATCAGCCCAGAATCTACGAAGCGGGACAGCGCTACGAGGTCACCCACTTCAAATTGTTCGAGCCGGGGATCTGGATGCCCGAGCAGGGGACCTATGATTTCGGCGACGGAAACGCCATGCAAAGTCGCTGGAGAGTCGATCGCCTTGTCTTTAATGAAGATATTGAAGACGAGAAAGTGAAAATGCCCTCTCACGCTGTGGGGGCAGGAATTGCTGCCATGGAATCGGGCAGCGGTCGGTTCCACGGGAAACGCACTGATGGTCGTGGCGGTGAGGCCAGCGCTGCTGGAGGGCAAGGACTCGATCGAGCTGAATCCCTGCTGGCACAATTCAAGCGGTTTGACTGGCTGATCTACTCATTACCGTTTACCACTGCAGGGGGGATTATTGTCGTCCAAGGGATGAAACTGCACTTCAAATAACGGGGATAGAAGTATCCCAAAGCGTACTCTCCACCCTCGAATTGTGCTCTGTTGAATCAGCCACACTAAGTTTGAGAAAGCCCGTCATTCTTCGTCATATTCACGGGACGATGTCAGCAGCTCTCCTACGAACCGGGATGCTGGCAGGTTCCCCAGCAGGTAGGTATGACGTCCTTCTCTGATTGTCACTTTGGTTTGTGCTGGCGTCCCGAAGTCCCCCTGACGTTGCGACGGACGGAGCGTGATCGTGTGCTCACCGACCGGAAGTTCGACCCGGAAAACCTGAATCGTGTCGGGCAACAGCCCCCAGCATCGCGTATCGGCCGACTCCGTCGCTTCCCAGGCGACGCCCGCAGCGAGGACGCCAAGGCTGAGGAGCGAACCTTTCTGAACATCGGCCATCTCCTGAGCACCGTACAGGATGCCTTTCTTGATGACGCGGCGGGCCACGGCTCGTCCGATGATCGCAGGAAAATGAGCCTGCTGCTGTTGCACGGCCATTTCTCCGATGTCGACCAGTGTGGCCGTCTTTCCGGCCATTTCGCCATTGATCTGAACCGAGACACAGTCGGCCACGGGAACAAAGTTGACGACGCGGGGAATCTTGACAGGGGCGAGCGTCGGGGTCACGTTCCGTTTTCCCAGTGCGTCGAAGATTCGATCTGCCACGAGTAACGCCGCCTGCGTCGGAACCTCGGCCGTTTCCTGCTTGATCGGGCCTCGGCCGACCAGTGCGAAGACATACAGGGCACCATGCCCGCTATGCATGGCAACTTCGTGCTCGCAGCGGTGAATATCGACCTTGGCGTCGCGGAAATTCGGTTCCCATTTTGCGACTTGCACCCGTGCCCGTAACGCATCATTGAGTGTCAGCGGAGATTCCTCGGCGAGCATTCCGCGGATATACGGACCTAGTGCCACCTGCTTGTAAGCGAGTACGGCGGACTGATCTTCTTCTTTATACTTTTCCTCTACGGCCAGCATGATCTGCTGTTGTTTATCCACCATCTGCAGCGCGTAAGCACCGGCATCACCCCCGCCCGACATCAGGTTCGAGAGCGAGAGCATCGCGCGGATCAGCACCTTCTCATAGTCTTCCCCGGCATAGGGACGCACCTGATCGTCCGTCAGCATCGAGGCGACTTCCTTACCCGCGTCGATCCCCTCAAGTTCATCAAAGCGGTCGCGAACCTGGCGCAGGATTCGTTCTGCATCTTTGGGGCGGCCTGAAGCGAGTTCGATGACAGCCTGATCCAGCATCAGGACATCCTGCTCGCCCTTCCGCTTCTTGAGTTCTTTGGCGAGGGCTTCTTGCGCCATCGGCAGATTGCCGTCGAAGAAAGCGGTCCGGATCGGTTGAAGTCGGTCAAAATGCGTACTGCAACCGCAGTTGAACAGCAGCAGCAGCAGCACGGCAATCCGCGAGCAGCAGGAAAACGCCCGTCGCTTCGAACCGCTTGCAACAGCGCTGCGACATTCAGGCGATGGAATGTTCATGTCGACCTCGGCAGATTCGACTCCCGGCCTTCGTTCACGGTGAGACGTGGGGGAGAGTCTACTGCTCCCCCTCTGTGTCACTTCGTCAACGTCATCGGATCCGGAATGAAGTCTCTCGTCCAATTTCAGACGAATGGACTCGGGGTTGGACGGGGTTACCAATGCTCGTCTCAACCCTGTCCATAGTTCCGAAGTTTACCAAGTTTGGACTTATGGTATCCCTTGCGCAATTCGGCCGATTCTTTTTCTGTATGACCGGTTTCGAAGTTGACCAGTTCCAGCGTCAACAGGTAGTCGCGCTGGTAGTCCTTGCCATTGCTGCGCGTCGTGCCCGAGGTAATCGTCGCGTACAGAAAGTAGTCGATCGGCTCGCGTTCCTGCTCCATCACCCCGGCCAGTTTCCGTCGCGCACTGGGAGTATAGAGGTCATCAGGACGCAGATTTGCCTGCTGAAGGGCTGCTTTCACCGCACGGATATTGACCAGTTCAAACGTTTCTGATCCGTTAATAATCGTGTCGATTTTTTGATAGATCTGATCACCAAAGTCACCGATCTCTTCCGAGCTGCGATTATCCACGTGCATGAAACAGATGCGCTTCTTGCAGGGCTCGCCGGTGTGTGAGGTCAGTGTGACAGAGCTTTGCTCACGAGCAAGCAGTTGACCGACGGATTGCTGAATCAGTGGCTCCCATGTCTCTGCACCCGCAGTATGGCTTCCGACCATGTTGGTGTCGGTGGGGCTGAGCACATGAGCGTATTGAGTCCCCTTGCAACCGATCGAGGTCACTGCGACGAGACTCGCAAGCGAGATACTGAATTGGTGAAAGAACTGCCGCCGATCCATGGCTGGCTCCCATAAATTGTCGAATCGTTTCGCGAACGCGTTTTTTCAACTTCGACCAATACAGACGCAAACTTCAATCGTGGTGCCAACCTGTCAGTCGTGGGAGAATAATAATTGTAACGACGAAACAGGAACAGGCGGCTTTCCCGAATCGGTACGGCTCTCGGCAGGTTCTGCCGGTATCTCAACCTGAATTCGGTCTGTTCCTAACTTTCTTTCGTAATGGTCTCGCCCGCAGTGCTCGACAGGTGAGATGACCTCTTGGATAAGTCGAATGATTCCGGCAGGACTCAGCCAGCCAGACGCTGTTGCATGGGTTTCGCTCGCTTATTCGAGCGAGGTTCGCTTTTCCAGCGGCGATGGATCCAGAAATATTGTTCGGGGGCTCGCCGGATTGCCCGTTCCAGTGCGGAGGTGAATTGCTGCGTAATTTCACCCACAGGGTCATCGGTGTTCAGTTCACGCGGGTCGATAACGGCTTCGCAACCGACTTCAAAGCGGGACCAGGGCTGACTGCCCGGTTCGTCCTTCAGCCGAATCGAATAGCCGACCATCACCAGAGCGTCGTACTCCAACGCCAGCAGAGCGATCGATTTGAAGGTGGAAGCGGGCGTGCCGAAGAAATCCACGAAGACGCCTCTCGGGCCGGCATCCTGATCGCACAGCAGACCCAGGTTTCCTCCCTTGGACAAGAGGGCCACCATTTCATCGAAATCGCCCGATTTCAGCAGCATCCGGTGACCGGTATTTTCCCGCTGGCGACGGAACCAGTCATGCAGGTAGGGGTTATCCATCTCGCGCGCGACGATTCCCATGGGGAACCCCCATAGACCGAACAGGGCCGTTCCAATCTCCCAGTTTCCGAAGTGGCCGCCGAGCATCAGCACACGCCGGCCCGAGCAGATCGCTTCATTGGTGCGAGTAAAGTCGGCGAAGTCGACGATCTTCCGGTACGAGTGCAGATGCAGCTTGCGGGGGCACTGTACGGTCTCGGCAATCGTGCGGAACAGATGAACCCACATCTCGTAAACGAGGTTCTCGATCTCTTTCTCGGAATAGCGGTCACCGAAGGCGCGCACGAGATTTTCAGAGGCGACCTTGTATCTCGTCCATTTCCGGGGCAGCCCGTAATGGATCACTGTCGCCAGGCCCCTTGCCACCCAGGCGGTCGCCGCAGGTGAAAGGGAGTCAATCACACAAACGAATGTCTGAAAGACGAGATATTCAAGTCGATGACGCAGCGAAAGCATAACGCGAGCACTTCCTTGTGGTGGTCAGATCCATCACGGGGCGTCCAGCAGCGGGTTCTGCAGGAACGTGGTGACCTGACCTGGCTCATTTCATTCCATGAAACATCCTCATCAGGTGAGGCACGATTACAATAGCGGATTGTGCCGCGAAAAGGCCACAGGTCCGCGAACTTCGTCTGCCGGGTCTGCTCCCAAAATCGAACGATGTTTCCTTGTCCCCAGCCGAGTCCGGCCCTGTGGCCCGTGTCAACTGGCGAACTTCAGTGACTTCCGTGTGTTCGTATTTTTATCCAATGAGGCATCTTCGAGAAGTTGCTGGATTGCTGCTTGCTGGAAGAACCGACGCAGACGTGACTTTCCCCGCCACAGGTGCAGCAGCCGGCTTTCGGATTGCAGTTCCGGTAACAGCAGTTCAGTCGCATGGTTCAGATGAACGACCCGTTGCGAGACGTCGCGTGGGTCGAGCAGGCGACATTCATAACCGAGTCTGACGAGGTCGTGGTGCAACCCCTGACCGGCGGTCAGGGTAGCGTGATCGGTGTACGTCAACCCGTGCTGATCCATGATGCTGCGACGGTAGAGCGCACAATGGCTGCGGATGTAGGGCTGTCGATTGTTCTTTCGCACGGGCCGAAACCGCTTCCACCATGTGAGCACGTCTTCGACTTGTCTCAGCGATTCCTGAAGGGGGGAACGGAGCACCAGCTTGTCGGTTCCAATGGCGGCAATTGAATCGTCGGCCAGCATCGGGTCGAGATGGAACTTCAACCAGTCTTCCCGAATGGGGATGGTGTCCGTATGAACGGTCAGCACAAACGGCGCGCGCGCTTCCTGAAATCCGATGGCGACAGCCTCGCGATGGGCCAGGCTTCCGGTCGCAATCTCTCCCGTCCGTTCAATCAGTCGGATCCATTCGACACTGCGCAAGTAGTCGAGCGAGGCGTCTCCCTTCGATGCGTTGTCCACCACGATCACCTCATAGTCGTAGTCGTGGGTAAACTTTCTGATACTGCGCAGGCAGAGCTTGGCCAGTTCGGGCGTCTGGTAGTGCGGGACAATGAAGGAGACAAACGGCTTCATGCTGGGTCGGTTCCGTGATGCGATCGGACGCGTGAGGGTGTGGGTTTGACTTGCCACCATTGCTGGAGTCGGATGAGCTTTCGGCGCCACCAGGGAAGACTGTCTCGCCAGATGGCTTGATCGGCAAGTTCTTCGGCCTGGGCG
>NZ_DASWWZ010000591.1:0-10350 GCF_036405755.1 Schlesneria sp. | reverse complement strand
CCAGAAGCAAATGTCTGAGGTCGGCAGAGAGAATGCGCGACCACGGACGGGTCCGGTGAAGTCGTGTCCTCGAGAGCAAACATTCGCCAGACAGGGTCCAGATGCATCGCCGGAACTCTGATTTCGGTATTGGTGCTGGTTTCCGCCTGGCAGGTCTCTGAATACAGGCAAAACTCGATGCGCGCTGCGGCCCTGCTTGCCAGAACAGAAGAGCGATGGAGCGAAGCCGAGGCGCTGGCCGTTTCGTGTCTCGAATCCCGACCGGCCGATTCCGAAATGATGCTTGTGCTGGGCGAGGCGCTTGAGCATCTGGGCAGCCCGGCGGACGCGCTGGATACTTACCGACGGATCTCTGCTGGCTCGCATTCCCAGAACGCCGCGACCCTCGCGATCGCCTCGCTCTTCATGCGGCAGGGACGACTTTCTGATGCCGAAACCGAACTACAGTCGCTTCGAGCCCCCACCAGCCAGTCTCCGGAAGTGCAGGGCCTGTGGGGAACCCTTCTCAGCCTGTCTGGACGTCAATGGGAAGCAAATCTCCCGCTGCATCGGTCTCTGAAAGGTTCCGGCAACCATCTGGCGGCCCTCATTTCCCTTGCGGATCCCGCAGAGATGCCCGCTCCACCCCAGGCTGTCTTCGCCCAGATGTTACGGGTTCGCGACCCGCTGGGCCTGTTGGGCTGCGCAAAGATCGCTTCTTCCGTTGGACGAAAGGACCAAGCCATCAGCCTGCTACGAGAAGCTCTCTCTCGCAGTCCAGAACTACTCGAAGCCCAATTGTTACTCGCCACGCTGCTGGTTGAGGCAGGCGACGAAGCAAGTTTTTTCCAGTGCTTCAAGCAGCTTCCGGACTCCGCATGGCAGCACCCGGCCTATTGGCTGCTCTTGGCCACACGGGCCGAAAGCGCCACGGACAGCGGCGCCGCCATCCGGTGTTACTGGGAAACGCTTCGCCGCATCCCGGACTACGACCGAGCCACCTATCAACTTGGTCAGCTTCTGGCAGCGGAACAGCGTGGGGATGAGGCACAACAGTTCTCGGACCGAGCCCGAAAACTGAGTGAACTGACAGAGCACTCTGCAAAGCTGTACGATCGCAAAGGCTCAGCCACCGAGATTGCCTTGTGTGCTCGCCTGACCCTGGAACTGGGTCGCCTTCCTGAATGCCGCGCGTGGTGCGAGTTGCTCCCCGACGCAGCCCGACCGACCTTTGTCCGAGAAATCTACCCGCAAGTCAGGAAGCTGCAGCGGGGAGACACCCCGGCACTCTTACCCGAGGCAGATCTGGCAAAGCGGTTCGATCTGTCGTCTTATCCGCTACCAGATCTGACCTCTCAGCGCATTGACCCGTCTCACACCCGATCAGGTCATCCTGCATCCTCAAGCGACATCCTTTTCCTCGATGAGGCTGCGGCGCTGGGCCTTCAGTTCACTTACTTCAATGGTGAGATTTCGGCGAGTCCCGGCAGACGGATGTTCGAATACACAGGGGGGGGCGTCGCCGCCTTCGACTATGACCTCGACGGCTGGTGTGACCTCTACTTCACGCAGGGAACGACCTGGCCTCCGGATACTGCCGACTCTCAGTTCCTCGACGCCCTGTTCCGTAATGTGGCCGGGATTCGCATGTGCGAAGTCAGCCATCTGGCCGGTATTCATGATGCCGGGTTCGGGCAGGGGGTCGCTGCAGGTGACTTCGATAACGATGGTTTCCCCGATCTCTATGTCGCCAACATCGACGGGAACCGACTCTACAAAAACCAGGGTGATGGCACGTTCCTCGACATGACCTCCCGCTCAGGCCTGGCCCGCTATTCCCACTGGACGACCTCCTGTCTGCTCGCTGACCTCGACGGTGATTCCCTCCCGGATGTCTATGACGTCACCTACTTGACCGGCGATGAGATCTACACTCGTGTCTGTCAGGGAGACGACACCATTTTGGCGTCGTGCCCACCTTCGCTCTTCCCCGCTGCGGTAGACCATGTCTATCAGAATCAGGGAGACGGGACGTTTATCGAGATGACCCGGGAGTGGGGATTTGATGCGCCCAACGGAGATGGACTGGGGATCGTTGCCGCTGACTTCGACGAATCGCAAACCATCAGTCTCTTCGTTGCCAACGATGGACGCCCCAACTTCTTCTTCGCACCGCAAAGACGACCGGACGGAAAACTCGTCTGGCAGGAACTGGGACTCGTCAGTGGACTTGCCTACGACGAAGCAGGTGCCGCGCTCGCCTGCATGGGGGTCGCCGCAGGGGATCCCAACAACGACGGACGGGTCGATCTGTTCGTCACCAACTTCTACAACGAATCCAACTCGCTCTACATCAACCTCGGTGCCCGTACCTTCTCGGACCGAGCCAGAACCATGAGACTCCGCGATCCCAGCTGGTCTCTTCTCGGGTTCGGCACGCAGTTCATCGATGCCGACCACGACGGATTGGAAGACCTGATTCTCGTCAACGGACATGTCGACGACTTCTCCTACAAACAGATCCCCTACAAAATGAGGCCTCAGTTCTTCCAGAACACTACCAACTCCTTCCAGGAACGATTCGCGGACGAAATCGGCGACTTCTTCACTCTTCCCAGGCTCGGTCGAGGAGTCGCACGAATCGACTGGAACAGGGATGGACTCGATGACCTTGCCATCTCACACATCGGCGACCCCGCCGCGCTGCTCACCAACAAATCTCCACAACCAGGGCGGGGACTGCGGATCCAGCTTGTCGCCACAAACAGTTCACGTGACGCCATCGGCACGCGTGTCACCGTGCAGGCCGGACAGAAACACCTCACACGGCAGCTCACTGCCGGAGATGGGTATCAGGCATCCAACCAGAGGCTGCTCGACTTCGGACTCGGAAACGACTCCCCAGAACTCACCGTCGACATTCACTGGATCTCGGGATCCAAACAATCTTTCACCATCACGAACCCCACTCAACACCTCATCGCCGTCGAAGGAAATCAGCAACTGCTGCCAATCACGGTGGAGAGTCACTGATTGGGGGGTACTGATTCTCAGCCTTAAGATGCCAACAGAAAATGACTCAACCCGAACAATCGTCTTGACGACACTTGTTTCAACGGATATTTTATCGATCGGCGTTCACGCGGCTGGCGAGCGTGCGGCCAGGGCGAGCCGTTTCACTTTGATGAACTGTTTCCGATGAGCACGATCTCTTCTTCTTCTGATCGGCCAACGCAGCGGGAATCCGTCGTCTCCCTGCTGTTCTATGCTTTGCTGCTCGTGGCCGCAGTAGCATCTTTTATGTTGATCCGCCAGATCGGACAGGGGCTGAAGGCCCCCCCGGGGACTGCGACAGTTTCAGCGCCGAAGGGGACTCATGCCGGTGGTGTCGACGTCGTTGTCCATGTCATGGCGACACTCGCGGCGGTGATCGCCTTGGGAAACGTGCTCTCGTGGGTATTGAAACGCCTGCACCAACCCGCCGTGATTGGTGAAGTGATCGCCGGAATTCTGCTGGGCCCCTCTGTCCTGGGGGCAATTTCTCCACAGGCGATGCACTTGCTGATTCCCGACGTGTCAGCGGATCCGCATCAACTGGTGCTCGGTTCCCTGAAGACCATCGCGCAGATCGGCGTAATTCTGTATATGTTCGTCGTGGGGCTGGAACTGAATGCCCAGAAGGTTGGACGACAGGCCAAAGCCGCCATCGCGATCTCTCACGCGAGTATCGTCTTCCCGTTTGTGCTGGGATCGTTCACGGCACTGTGGCTCTATCCGATCCTGTCCACCGACAGCGTCCCCTTCACCAGCTTTGCCTTGTTCCTGGGTGTCGCCATGTCGATCACGGCCTTTCCCGTGCTGGCGCGGATTTTGACAGACCAACGACTTGAGAAGTCTGACCTGGGCGTGATCGCCCTGAGTTGCGCGGCCACCGACGACGTGACGGCCTGGTGCCTGCTGGCCTTCGTCGTGGGAGTTGTCCAGGCGCAGGTGGGGGGAGCCATGCTGGTCGCCGTGGCCACGATTGCCTTCATTGCCGTGATGTTTCTGCTGGTCAGGCCGCTGATCGTCAAATGGGTCCATTGGGCCGAACAGCATCAGCAAGAGCGACAGACGATTCCACTGTTGTTGATTGCACTGCTCTGCGCATCGCTCACGACCGAAGCGATTGGAATTCATGCCGTTTTCGGAGCCTTCATGCTGGGGGCGATCATCCCTCACGACAGTCGCATCGCCCACCAGTTGACTTCAAAACTGACCGACGTCGTGACGATCCTGCTGCTGCCGGCCTTCTTCGCTGTGACAGGGATGAATACCCGCATCGGTCTGATCAATGGTTGGGACGGCATCCTGATCTGTCTGGCCCTGATCCTGGTCGCCACGGTTGGCAAGTTTGGGGGTACGGTCGCAGCTTCGCGAATGGTCGGGATCGACTGGCGCACTTCCGCCGCGCTCGGCATCCTGATGAACACCCGAGGGTTGATGGAGCTGATCGTGCTGAACATCGGCTTGTCGCTGGGAGTCATCTCACCGAAGCTGTTCGCGATGATGGTGATCATGGCCGTCGCCACAACAATTGCGACCTCGCCAATCCTCCGCAAGTTGCTGTCCCATTCGGCCAGCGGCGCAGAAGGGTCTGTCACCTTCCGCAGCGAATCCCCGTGACCACTTCGGTTAGATAACCCATTCGAGAACCGACGAGAAGTTCTGGTGACGGCCTCAGACCTCCGTTCGCAACCTCTTCATCGGTACTCACTCAGCTCGCTGCTACATTGATCGAGTCAGCCCCTGACGCATAAGAGGCGCGTGATGCTGGTTGTCCACTTGAGCGAATCGGCTCCGCCCCTTGACTGCCATACACTTCACATGTAAACTATTAACCGGACGAGGCCATCACTTGGTCAGACAGAAATGGCGACGGTCCGAACCAGAGAATGAAGGCTGTCGCGCCGGCTCGAATCGAACGAGCAGGGAAGTCAGCTTGAGGCACCTCTCAATCGAACCACAGTTTCTTCACCCATTTACATGACATGTAAACAATCGCCACGACTGGCCTCTTTCTCAACAACCCTTTCGTCAGGAGAAGTCCCATGCTTCAGATCCGAAAATCCAACGATCGCGGTCACGCCAATCATGGCTGGCTGAACACTTACCACACTTTTTCATTCGCGTCCTACCGTGACCCGCGTCACATGGGATTTCGATCGTTGCGCGTGATGAACGAAGACTGGGTCGCTCCCGGCCAGGGCTTTGGCACACATCCTCATCAAGATATGGAAATCGTGACCTACGTTCTCGAAGGGGCACTGGAGCACAAGGATTCGATGGGAAATGGCGAAGTTCTTCGACCGGGTGAGTTCCAGCGCATGACGGCGGGAACGGGAATTACCCACAGTGAGTTCAATCCCTCCCCAACGGAACCAGTTCACCTCTATCAGATTTGGCTGTTCCCTTCGGAAAAGGGACTTGAGCCAAGTTACGAACAACGCCGATTCCCGGAATCAGACCGGCACAACGAGCTGCAACTGGTTGCCTCGCCATCGGGGGAACACGGTTCACTGCTCATTCATCAGGACGCCCGGATCTATTTGGGCAACCTCGACAAAGGAAGCCAGATACACCAGCAATTCGCATCAAACCGACATGCATGGCTGCAAGTATTACGCGGCTCAGTCACAGTGAATGGCCAGCGTCTCGAAACCAGTGATGGTGTGGCGGTAAGTGACGAAGCTGAATTAGCAATCCAAGCGGCCGAAAATGCCGAAATTATGCTGTTCGACCTTCCATAGACCACTCTCAGTCATTGTTCACGAAAGCGAGGATTTCCATGAAGGCTCTTTTACAAGGACTTACCACTGTCCTGGGCCGAATCATGATTGCGGCAATCTTCCTGACCTCCGCCATCGGCAGCCACCTGCGAGACTTTGACGGTGTCGCGGCCTCGATGGGGTCTCGTGGAATTCCTCAGCCTCAAGTCCAGCTCGCGGGAGCCATCCTGTTTCTGATCGCGGGCAGTGTGTCATTGATTCTGGGGTACAAGGCCCGGATCGGAGCAGCCATGCTGTTCCTGTTCCTTGTTCCGGTCACGTACTACTTCCATGACTTCTGGAACTTGCGCGGACCCGATCAACAGTCACAACTGGTTCAGTTCCTGAAGAATCTCGGCTTGATGGGTGCGATGCTGTTCATCATGGCGAATGGCTCGGGACCGATGAGCCTGGAAAAGAGCGGATCCAAAGGAGCCTCGGCCAAACCGAAGGCCAAGCCTGCAAAATGATGGGAAGGAGCCGCAGACCTTCAGTGCAGGAGGATCGAAATTCGGCCCGGGGCTCCTGGGCTGACTCGCCAATCCTGTTACAACCGGAACCGTGTCCCCTCCACACGTTCCCACCAGCGGACCTCGACTCGTTCCCATCGGAACCACGAGGTCCGAGCGGGCCATTTTCTCGTCTCGCGCTCCCGTCCGGTTGAGCGCTGTGAGGAGGCTTCCGGCTGCCAGAGGCACTCAGGCGTGTCTCCCCCCTCTTTTTTGCGGTGCTGTTTCTGCAGTCCCGCAAGCGGCCCCTTCACACACCTTCGGAGGGGACCAGACGGGCTTCCTTTTGCTCGTCATCACCGCGATCTGCAACCTCACCGGACCTGTGGAACGACGTCCCTGCAATCCCCTTAACGGCCAGAGGAACGCCGAAATTCACAGCCCAACGAGGGCGATGTATCGAATTGCAACCATTTGTCTACCAAGAACACAAGAGTGTTTTGATATGGCGCTTGATGAGGGTCCGTGTCACGGGGTAGAGTAAAAAAATGTCAATCGGTCACTGACACATTTGTTACCCGTTGTTCTCGTGGGCCCCATTGTCATGAAGTTCAAAATCAAGGAAGACCGAGACGACGTCGTCCAGGTTTCGATTGAGGGCTGTCTGAATCAGCAGGACGTCGCACCTCCGATCGATCCCATTCGTGCCTTGCTTGGTCCCAGCGCCTATCAGAAGACGGTGCTGCTTGATATGCGGGACTCGAGTTATCTGGATTCGCTCTGTATCGGTTGGCTGCTGAGTTGTCACAAACGATTTCGTGAGCAGGGGGGTAAGCTGGTCATCCACTCACTCCCCACCGTCGCCGCGAATGTGATCTCGCTGTTGCGATTGAACACCGTCTTTCAGATGGCGGACGACTCGGAAAAAGCCCTTCAACTCGCACGAGGGGAGGTGGCTTAGATGGCCTACGACGGTCGTTTCTCACCCGACTTTTTTACTGAAAAATCGTCCGCCGAAGTCCTTGAAGCCATCATTGAACGAGCGGCTGAACTGCACGTCAGCGACCTGTTTCTGCTGGGCGAAGAAGGAGGGGTGCGCGTCGCCTACCGACGGATGGGGGGATTGGAAACAGTCGCCGCCTTGCCGCTGGAAGTAGGACGTAGCGTGATCACTCTGCTCAAAGCAGAAGCGGGAATCGATCTGGGAGACCGTCGCCGACCGCACGAGGGTCGGCGGATTCAGGCCGTTGGAGATCGGGTCGTCGACCTGCGAATCAATATCATCCCCACGCTTCATGGCGAGGACGTCACCGCGCGTCTGCTCGACCGGAAGTTCGGCCTGAAAAGCCTCGACCAGATCGGCCTGACCCGCATCGAACTGAATAAGATCCAGGCGATGCTCGCCAATCCCAGCGGCCTGATCCTGGTGACCGGCCCTACCGGCACGGGAAAAACAACGACACTTTATGCGGCCGTACAGAGCCTGAACGACGGGTCGAGAAAGATCAATACGCTCGAAGATCCCGTCGAGTACGCGGTCGCCGGACTGCGACAGTCCCAGGCGAATCCCCGGATTGGACTGGATTTTCCGGAACTGCTCCGCAACGTACTGCGACAGTCTCCCGACGTCATCATGATCGGCGAGATCAGAGACGAAGAAACAGCCGCGACCGCCGTCCGAGCCGCCAACAGCGGAACGGTGGTCTTGTCGACACTGCACTCGCCCGTCGCGGCAGCCGCCGTCCAAAGTATGGCTGCATTGGGAGTCAATCGTTACTTCCTGTCAAACTGCCTGCTGGGCGTTGTCGCGCAGCGACTGGTGCGGACGCTCTGCCCCAAGTGCCGGGTGGCTTACGACATCAGCGAATCACCGGAAACGTTTGCCGATATCCAGCCATACCTCGAACCCGGCTTTGGCTCGTTCATCTTCGGCCCCGGGTCCTGCGAAGCCTGCCTGCATCAAGGCTACGCCGGCCGAACAGCCGTCGTCGAGTTGATGGTCTTCAACCGGGCACTGCGTCAACTGGTGGCCAATGGCTGCAGCAGCGAAGAACTGCAGACGTTCGCCATTCAACAGGGGATGCTGGAGTTCCGACGTTCGGCACTCGTGAAAGTCGCGATGGGGATCACGAGCACCGAAGAAATCATGCGAGAACTGCCAACGGATCAACTGGGTCTCGATTGATCGGCCCGGCGAAGTCTCGGATGACGGCTGCACGTGACGAGCAACAAGAGTGTTCACCGGCGACGCCTACGCGCGCTGCAATAGAGGGAGCGAGACCGACTGAGAGCGGGTCTGAGACCCGCTCCAGCGCTGTCCTGTTCGTGCCTTGAAGCCGTTACAGGATTTCCAGTGTCGGCATCTTGGGTGCGACCAGCAGTTGCTTGGCCACCTGAATGGCGACCTGCTCGCAAATCTGAACCAGCGGTTCCCGTGACGGGTTTTCTTCGGAGAAGAGGGTCGAAATCCGCCCGGCGTCGCCTCGAATTCGAATCCCTGAATCGATGGGAAGTTCGCCCAGAAACGGCACGTTCAATTCTTCCGCCATGGCCTTGGCTCCGCCTCGACCGAAGATCTCGCCCGACATGTTTTCGACAATGCCGAGAACAGGAATCTTGACTTGATTGAACATGCTGATCGCCTTGATCGCGTCGAGCAGCGCCACTTGTTGAGGTGAGCAGACGACGACGGCTCCGGCAAGACCAAGCAACTGCGAAAGGGTCAGCGAGATGTCGCCGGTACCGGGAGGCAGGTCGATGATCAGGTAGTCCAGATCACCCCAGTCGGTATCTTTCAGAAACTGGGTGATCGCACGGTGAAGCAGGGGGCCTCGCCAGATCACCGCCTGATCCGGTTTCAGAAAGTAGCCCATGGAGATGACCTTCAGGCCATCAACGTCAACAGGCTGAATCCGCTCGATCTCCTCACCCGATTCCGTCCTGACTTTAATGGCGGTAGGGCGATCCACAGACCCGACCATGTGAGGGACACTGGGCCCGTACACGTCCGCATCCATCAAACCAACTTTGCAACCGAGCGTCTTCAGACCATACGCCAGCGAAGTGGCGACGGTACTTTTGCCGACGCCCCCTTTACCGCTCCCGACAGCGATAACGTTCTTGGCGCGAAGCCCAATGGCACCACCGGACATTTTCCCTTGAACGACGGAAGTGAATTTCACCTCGACCGCCGTCACATCGGGCTGCCCCTCTTTCACCGCAGCGGTGATGGCATCAGAAATCCGGTGTTTCCCCGGATAGGCAGGGGTCGGAAGTTCAATCGTGACGTGGACCGTAGATCCCGTCGTTTGAACGGCTTTCACCATGTCCAGCTCACCAAAAGTCCGGCCAATTTCCGGGTCTTTCAGGCTGCGGACACGCTGCAACACCTCTGCTTCCGACAACATAGCCACTTCCCATACTTCAGAAGAATTGAAATCACATTCATTTGTAGCAGCGCGACAACCGCCGGGCAATCACTGGCACACCGCCTGCGATGGGTTCGCAACGCGTTTCCCGACGGGATTCGGCGATCGGCAGGCTTCGCCATAAACTGCGGCCACCAGTCGGGTAAGCCGTCTTTGGTCTCAGTACGTCCACACGACGACATGCACACATTCCGCGCAAACCTGCCTATCGGCGAGGCACGCATTTCGCTTCAGTTCTCCGAAGATTGTCTGGCAATGCCACAGAAAGCCGACGATTGTTGGAATCCTCGGGAGATCGATTCACTTGGCATCCTGATTGCTTCCGAAACTTGCATAGCAGAGGCTTCTCAGCGCTTATTCTTCTGTTCCCAGACTGAAAGTACATCGAATGAGTGGTAGCACCGCCCGTTATCAGGCCATCCAGGCCGTCACGAACTACAAACCCATTTCAGCCCCGCTGAATTTCGCCGAAACTCCAAGCGGTGAACTCTTCGGAACCAACGTCTTCAGCATCAAGGTGATGAAAGACCGCCTGCCGAAGACCGTCTTCAAATCGGTGATGAAGACGATTGAAATGGGCGAGCCACTCGATCCAAGCGTTGCTGATACCGTCGCCGCCGCGATGAAAGACTGGGCGATCGAGAAGGGTGCGACCCACTACGCTCACATGTTCTACCCCCTGACCGG
>NZ_DASWWZ010000590.1:0-7590 GCF_036405755.1 Schlesneria sp. | reverse complement strand
GACCGCTGGGCGTTTCTGATGAACTTTCGCGATCCGTCTAACCGACTGCCCAATGGACAACCCTTCCCGGTCGAGAACCTGGACGACATCGAATTCATCTTCATGTACTCATTCAACCACCCAAACGATGATCTCACTACCAAAGTCCGATTCCAATGGGAAAGAATGACGACCGCCATACGTCGATGACTACCTTAGCGACCTGTTGAGAATCCGTGAATATTATTTCAATGTTGGTTCTCCCATTGGTGGAAAGTGAGCGTACGGCAATGTGCATATACTGTGATGGACAAAGGTGGGGCGCAAACGTTGCTCGACGTGGGCGAAGTGAATCAACTTTATTGCGGAGAAACCTCTCACATGCAGGGAATCATCGACTATATCGAGCTAAATAGAAACTATCAGCAACTGCTGGGACAACTGACACAACTGAAAGCATAGTGAAGAACATCGATTGCGCCCGCTGAAGTTTCGGGTAGACGGACTTGAGAAACGAGACAAAAGGTAGGCCAATGTCTGGTGCCAAGATACCAACGTTACACCAAACGAGAACCGAGGAGATTACAGATGCGAGCTGCCGATATTTCTGACGACAAGGAAGGACTGCTGGCACAGGTGAAAGAGCTGAGAAGTGACGTTGAGAAACTCCAGAAGCAGCTGAACGATTGCCAAGCCATAGCCGAGCAATTTAAGAAGTTCAACGATCGCTTTAGATATTTCGAGACTGGTTGGGCACAAATTTTTGTCAGTAACGAGGGTCACAATGTGAACTTCCATCCGACGGGAATTTACTTCGCGGACATACACGGAAATCCTTATGCCGATGTCATCGTCCAAAAGAAATAGAACCCCACAAGAAGGGAGAATCGAAGTTAAAGAGGAGATCCGCTTTGTTTGAAAGTCCAGCTTGAGTTCGCTCGGATGCCGGTGTGGTGATGGTGAGTTTGGCATCGGTAGTGATGCAGGCACCGGAATTTGCCGCTGCCGCCGGGCGGGCGCGATACGAGTAATCGATCCAGGTGTCCAAGGGATGTGATCGAAAGAGGCGGGTTCGGTTTCTTGGGGAACATGGTCATGTGGATCACGTCGCTTGACTGTGAAGCGAGTCGTCGTGCCAACTTTGTGCCGAAAAAAAGTCAGCCTCGCGCCTGCAGATTGAACAGGTGCAAATTGAGCTGGGAAAGAAAGTCTCACCCAAGTTGGAGAGTAAGTTGTTTCTGAGCTCCGGGAGACCTTTCGATAGCTGAACAACCCACATAGCCATCGGCCGTCGGTCACCGAGATTAGCATGTAGCTTCGCAGCATCGACGAGTTGGATCACCCGACCAACAGAGATCTCGAGCGATATCAGTTTCAATCTGATCATTTTGTTAAGAACTCTCACTGCTCAACTGTTCCGAAAATTGTCAAGTTTACTGCCGGTGAACTAGCTTACACACAAGCCTGACACGGTTAGTGCGAGCATTTTCTACAAAGCCGATTTCACCAGGGATGGGCCGACGACCAGTTTCCGCCACAGATCTCTCTGCTTTCCCCAATCTCGCTCCGCCGCAATGGCCTGCACCTGACGCAAAATGATCGGATCATCGCCACGCGTGATCCGGGGCAAGTTGAGGATCGTCTCTTGAATGTCCGGTGCCAGCAGCAGCATGTTCATGATTTGCGTGATCCATGGCCGTGTCACATGGCCCAGTCGAGCGAGCTCCGCATAAACGGTAATCGCTCCCTCGCCGATCAGTCGGTCGCATCGAATTGCCAGCGCCATCAGCCCGGTGATACGCGGTATACGACCAACCGGTCGACTGGTTGATGGATCAACGCCAAGTTCCATGACACGTCGGCTCCCACGACCATGCCTGTCAAAATGGATCTCGGATTCAACAGTATGCGATCGAATCATTTCTCTTCTCTCTGCGTCTCAAACTCTTCGCCGAAAGCTTTGATTCCGGCGGGATGGAACGTCACCGCGACTTTGCCGTTCTTTCCGTCATAGTCGACTCGTTCGACGAGCAACTGAATTACGCGGCCCTGTTCCTGCGTCGACAACGCCGCCCCGATGAGGTCGAAGGCCGACAGAGCATCTGCCACTTCGCCGTGGTTGATCACCTTCCCGTTTAGCGACGCAACAGTTCACGAACCTCCGTCGCCCGACGTTCCGCCCCCTGTACGCGGAACTGGAGATCGGCCAGTCAGGCCACTGATGCGGATTCCGGCCCGGAGGCGCCAACTTGGGGCACCAATTTGCAGAACCCGATCTGCGAGGTGTCACTGACACCAGTGAGCGGCGGTTTTGAGCGGGTTCTGGAGCCTTTGCTTTGAGAGTCGCTTACGCGAGAACGTTCGTGAAAACACGGGATTTCTCGGCGATTTCGCTCTTTAGAAGAGTAGGGCGGGACTCGTTTAGAAATCCGTTGCTCTATCCAGCTGAGCTACGGGCGCAATTCTTTGTTCTATCTCTTTGTTGGTGCCGCCGTCTGACGTCCGCTGACATCGCCTCACGGTCTGGCAGATGTTCCACGTATTGTGAACGAAACTCAGGTTTTGTGCTGATGGGATGAGCGGCTCATTTTTGCCAGAATTCATCTGTCGGCACAAACTCCAGCTTTTCTAAGCTCAAGTTTCGGTGAAGTCTACAGTTTCTCAAGATTCGGGCAAGCCAGCGAAGCTCTGTCGCTAGATCCATGGATTTCTTTCTCGGAGAACTGTCGGGCCATGGCGAGCGGGGCAAGTTCAATTTGTTCGGCTCGTTGACGAAAACCAGCGGCGTGAGGGGCGACTGGCTGCAACGTTGAGAAGATTGAATTTCACGCCATGAGGGGTCCTCGCAGTGGAAGTATTGAGAGTCACTCCGTTGTCCAGGTCCCAATGAGTGAGCGAGTACTTGCGGCAGGGAAGTGGGATTCGGTCCGTCGGAATACCCTTTTCCATTCTCGCTCCGGCCTGCTTCTGTGGCGGGTGCGGGAGGACTTCGTTGACGGTCGCGGCGGTCAACGACAAAAAAATGGCCCATTCAGCAGGTACGAGACAAGAACTGGAGCGGAGGCAGGCAGTTCGTGAGCGATGTCAGTAGCGGCATCGGTAGTAGATTACCGCTTCGGTGCAGTGACGCCATCACTTCCCGATTGTTAACGACTCCAGTTCCAGCTTTTGTCGATTCGTGTCGGCTGCGCTCTTTGCTGGTTTGGGGGTCGGTTTCTGGGGAGATGATGGGGGCGGGGCGTTATATGCGTCCTGCGTATCGAGACAGAGCTTGAAAATCTGCTGCATGAACAGATTGCCCCAGGAATTTGCCGTTTTCACGTAGATGGAGAGCCATTCTCCCTGGCAACCGATTCGCTGCTTGAACTCGTCCGCGGCCGCTCCGATGTGGATGACACGAACGCCCGGTACAAGCGCGTCCTGGATTCCTCGATAGACGATGTTGAAATAAAGGTCGGTATCGCGATTCCAAGCGTCGTCCAGTCCCATAACGATCAGCGAGTGCTGACCCAATCCCGCCACGGCGCAGCCAAAACCGACGATTTTTTCACCCTTGCGAATGATCGTGTAATGGGAGTCATCGGGCATCTGCCGTGCGAGTTCATGAAAGAACGCCAGAGGGATTCGTTCGAACTTGACGTCAGCTCGTTCCAGGACTCTCACATACAGTTCATAGACCTCGGGAGTGATGAGGTGCTCAATGCCGTCGCGTCCCAGGACCTGTTCGCACGTCAGACCCGCTTCGTCGAAACGGCGGAAGCTGCGTTTGATATTCTGCCGCGTGGAACTGTTCCGGCTGGCCAGGTACTTATCGAAGGACCCGTACTCGCCCTCAAGGTGATAAGCATAGACACTTCGGGCCTTGAGGAAGCCGAACTGCGAAAGCCGATCCATCCGCTTCGCGAGAGCGGGAGGGAACTCTTTGAACGAGATGAGTCGGCAACGTGCTTTTCTGGCAATTTTGATTGCCGTTGCATCGAGTGCGGTGAGCAGCGCCTCGTCGTCGACATTTTCGGCAATCGCTAATTGATGATCGCACATGCTGATTGGCAGACCGCACAGCAGGATCGGAAGCCTCATGAACCCCGACCAGACCCGTCTGACCCGCGAAGCCAGATTCTGGATGGTCGATGGGGCCATCATTGATCCATCGACCATGAACCGAGAGAAACACGTGGCAGCAACTGCACGTCCATTCTCATCCCTGAAAATGGCGTACCAGATTTTCGACTCGGCCGCGAAAGAGATCTCTACCGCTTTAAGGAACCGGGGATCGAGTGAGATATTGTTGGTCTGGCGGCAAATTTCCCGCCATTCCTCTTGATCAACGTCATCGATCGATTCGTAGAGTTCACACTGGTATGTCGTCGGCTTCATCTGTTGTTTCCGCCACATATTGCAGGCAATTGCGGGCTACTCAGCGGCGCTCGCATGAGTTCGCTTTTTCCACAATCGCTTCCAGATCAGGTTCATCGTTTTCAGGGGACTGATTCGCAACAGCCCACAGGCCCGAATTGTCGCGAATATATTTGCGGGAGAGATTCCGGGTGCGGTGCAAACATAGCTGTTAGAGTAGTTTGGGCGGAAGCGGCTCTTGAAGTGGTCGATACCGTCCAGGTCAAACAAGACAGAGAAGTGATTCCGGAAGTAGGTCAGGCTGTTCCGCAGGAACGGCTTGTCACCAGGAATCGGATCCTCACAGTTTCTCGCCAGAGCAATACACAGGTTGAGCTCCTGAACTCCTTCAGTCTGCATCCGCAGTGCAATCTGGTGGAACAGGTAGGGGACAGTGCCTCGAACACAATCGGCGCGGTGACGATAAATTTCGGTGGACCAGGATTCACCTCCGTTCATCGGGTTGCAGACCACGTACCCTTCGATTCGACTGCCGTCGGCCTGTTCCGTCCGGGCGACGAAAAGTCGCCGGAATCCGAGTTTGTGGGCGCCGAGGGAGCCGTCGAAGAAAGTCAGCTCACTGACCTGGGGCTTCATTTTCATGGTGTCCCGGCACACGTCCTCCAGTTCCCCCAGGATCTCGGTCCAGGCATGCTGAGACAATTCTTGGGGCCGAATTTCTTCGACCGTGACGCCGTGTCGGATGCAGTAATTCGTTTGCCGACGGACCCATTCAAAGCTCTTGCCGGCAAAGGTGACCGTTCGGAGGTTGATTACGGCATCTTCGCCAATCTTATTGGCGATGTATCCTTGAGCACGGAAGACAGGTAAATCTTCTTCGGGAATGCAGAAGAAGCTGGCGCGCCAGTGGCGGGAATTTGTGAATTCGAGAAATTCCCGCAGCAATTTTGGGCGATCTTCCGGAGCAGCGATCAACCCGCCGCTAATCAGGACGTTTCGTCCATAGCGTTTGTAAGAGACGACTCCGTCTCGGTTGCTTGACCAAAACGTTTCCCGTCCCGGAGCTGTCGCCAGATAGGAATCCGGCTGATGTCCATGTTCGTAAACGAACTGCATCAAGGGAGAGGCGGCGACAAGCGTCTCCGGTCCCACCGACATTTTGACTAACGGAAGAACGGGCTCGAGCGTGAGCATTTCAGCCATATCATTTACCTGTCAAAATCAGCCTGGGAGCAAAGCGGCGACTGACGGACGTGCAGTCGTCGGAGTCTCTACGAATCTGAGACGATTCAGGACCCGACAGTAGCGCGAAATACCCCAGACCACAGGTTTGCATACGAAAACAATTACGCAAAACCTACAACCGGCGCACTCGTTACAATCGGTATCCATTGGTCAAGGAAGACGAAACGCGAGGAAACGATGTTCCAATACCGCCGCAATCACCTGACTGGAGGTAAATCGAATCGGATTTCAGCAAAAATCCGTTAGAGAGAGGTCCAGAACAGCCAGTCAGACGACCAGATTTATCGTTCGCACCTGCAAGGGCTATCCATCGCCAGTTCACGAAACATACAGCCGCAGCCAAACTGCCCGCCCGTCGTCCACCACAGTCGTTACATTGGGAGAAACCGGACCAAGCTGGACTTCGAGCTTGTCACTTTGGCTATGCAACACAGCGAGACACCACATGCCAGAGTAGCGAAATATTCGAAATAATCTCGCATAATTCTAAAAGTCGCCCAAACTTTTTTGGAAAAGCCTGCCATGTGGAAAGCCCAGCTCCGCGGATGCGATATCCTCTGGTTCACACCTGAGCGATCGGAAATTCGATGATCCTGCATATCGATATGGATGCCTTTTATGCCTCCGTCGAAGAACGGGACAATCCGTCCCTAGTCGGTAAGCCGGTCATCGTGGGCGGATCCGTGGAAGGGCGGGGAGTGGTCGCGGCCGCCAACTACGTGGTCCGCGAGTTTGGTGTCCACAGCGCGATGTCCGCGGCCCGGGCCCTACGCCTGTGTCCACATGCCATCGTGATTAAGTCACGTATCGAATACTACGCGGAAGTCTCTCGTCAGATTCGCGAGATCTTCGAGCAGTTCACGCCGCTGGTTGAGCCCCTGTCGCTCGACGAGGCTTTTCTCGACGTCACGGGAAGTGAAGACTTGTTTGGATCCGCAGCAGAGATCGGCCGCAAAATCAAATATCGGATCTGGAGCGAACTCAAGTTGACGGCGTCGGTGGGGGTCGCCAATTCGAAGTTCGTTGCCAAGATTGCCAGTGCACTCAAGAAGCCGGACGGCTTCGTCGTGGTTGACGAGGATGCGGTGCAGGCCTTTCTCGACCCACTGCCGGTAGGACGGTTGTGGGGAGTAGGAAAGGTGACGGGACAGGTCTTTGACAGGCTGGCGATTCGTACGATTGGCCAGTTGAGACAGATGCCCCTGAATCGGCTGAAGGAACTTTTTGGGACCGCAGGGGAGCATTACTGGCAGCTCGCGCAGGGAATCGACGGCCGCAAAGTTGTTCCAGATCGGGAAGCAAAGTCAATTTCCAACGAGACGACATTTGCGGAAGATATTTCTGATCCGGCAATTCTCAGGGCCTGGCTCGTTGACCTTGTCGAACAAGTGGCCCGTCGAATGCGACGTCACGATCTCAAAGGACGCAGTGTCGAGATTAAAGTCCGATTTCCCGATTTCCAGACGGTAACGCGGTCTTTAACCGTCACAGAACCGACGAACATCACCCGGGAATTACTGGAAGCGGGGCTGGAACTTCTCTTGAATCGCCTGCCTCAACGGCAGCAGCCGATCCGATTGCTGGGGTTTGGCGTCAGCCGGTTTGATGGTTCGGAAAAATCTCAGCAGTTGCTTTTTGATCAGCCCCATCGCCAGCGTCAGCAGCAGCTGGATCGCATCGCCGACCAGATTGCTGAGAAGTTCGGCAAGTCAGCTATTCATCGCGGGACTCGGCTCGACAAGTCCGGAGATTAGCTGCTGACGACGATCTGCTGATTTGCCCGCGGTGTGGATTTACGCGGTGTGGATTTACGAATCGTGTCGCTCAGGACGGGTTCTATGGGTTGCTTCTGAAGGGCATCCACAGCATTCTGTCACATCAATGGATATTGTTCCCAAATTGTCTACGCGGTGAGGATATTTCCTGATGAATTCGTCAGTGATTCGAGCTTTTTCGGTGATCGCTTCATTTCTTTTTGCATTCAGCCCCCTTTTCGCAGATGAGGCATTT
>NZ_DASWWZ010000589.1:0-1653 GCF_036405755.1 Schlesneria sp. | reverse complement strand
CAGATTGTCTACGGGATCATGGCTCTCGGCTGGCGCGGTTCGGCCAAGCACTGGCAGCGTTATGAAGTGGCCTATCTGCTCATGGCGGCCCTGGCGACGCCGCTGGTGGTCTCGGTCCACAGTATCGTAGGGATGGACTTCGCGGCGGCGATCGTGCCGGGGTGGCACACCACCTTTTCCTCACCGTTCTTCGTCGCCGGGGCGATCTTCTCAGGCTTCGCGATGGTAATGACGCTGATGATTCCTCTGCGATCGATTTATACGCTTCAGGACTTCGTCACGCTCCGTCATCTGGAAAACATGGCGAAGGTGATTCTCGCGACCGGCTGCATGATGTTCTATGGGTATGCGGCCGAGATCTTCTTTGAATACTACAGTGGAAACGAATTCGAACGCTATCTCGCAATCAATCGCTTGCTCGGCCCCTATGGTTGGAGTTACTGGGGTTTGATCGCCTGTAACGTTCTGGCCCCGCAGTTGTTCTGGTCCCGCAAACTGCGACGCAGCATCCCCGTGCTGTTTGTGGTATCCCTGCTGGTCAATGTGGGAATGTGGCTGGAACGCTTCATTATCGTGGTCGTCAGCCTGCATCGCGACTTTCTTCCCTCGGCCTGGCGGATGTACTACCCGACCGTCTGGGATTACACCCACTTCGTCGGCTCCATTGGACTATTCTTTACACTCCTGTTCCTCTTCGTTCGCCTGCTGCCCGTCATCTCCATTTTTGAATTGAGAACACTGGTCCACGAATCAAGCGAGGAGACGTAACCATGGCGATCCCCTCGCAACCAGAAAAAATCTACGGCTTGCTGGCGGAATTCGATCATCCTGAAGAGATCATCCACGCAGCGCAGAAGGCGTACGACACCGGCTATCGGTCAATGAACGGTTATACCCCGTTTCCCGTCGAGGGGCTTTCCGAAGCACTCGGACAAAAGCCAACGCGTTTGCCGTTCCTGGTGCTGCTGGGGGGACTGATCGGCGGGAGTGCAGCGTACTACATGCTGTACTACTCGTCCGTGATCAGTTACCCGCTTGACGTCGGAGGGCGTCCGCTGCACAGCTGGCCCGCATTTATTCCGATTACATTCGAAATGACCGTGCTGGGTGCGGCCTTCGCGACGTTCTTCGGGATGCTGGCGCTGAATGGTTTGCCTCATCCCAACCACCCTCTGTTTGAGGTCCCCGAGTTCAGCCTCGCCTCGCGTGATCGCTTCTTCCTCTGTATCCAGGCAAAGGACCCTCTATTCCGACTCGATGAAACACGTCGATTTCTGGAGCAGTTAACATCCCGCGTGCATGAGGTGCAGCCATGAAGATCAGACGATCGACGCTGGTGCACGGCTGCAGGATTTTCTCGGCCAATCCGCGTAGGCTTCCGGATCGGCGAACCCGTCTGTTGATCTGGGGACTGGTGCTCGGGGCGACGCTGGGCTGCGACCGTCTTGATATGTATGACCAGCCGCGCTACGAACCGCTGGAACAGAGTCATTTTTTCAGGGATGGCTTGTCTGCGCGCCCGCCTGTCGAAGGGACAATTGCCCGGGGGAATCTACGCGAGGATCAGCCCTTTTACACCGGAAAGCAGGGAGACGGACTTGCGGTCCGCATTCCTGAAGCGGCGTTTCAGGGACTATACGATCGGAATCCGGC
>NZ_DASWWZ010000588.1:0-3262 GCF_036405755.1 Schlesneria sp. | reverse complement strand
GTCTTTGGGGACTGGTATTTATGTCGGTTCATCAGCACACACCCGACCACGCTTTTGCCTCCATGCGACCCCGGGAGCTGGAAGGTGTGACCGTACTTGGTCGCCGCAGTATGTTGAAAGCCAGTCTCGCCGGGTTGTCAGGGCTTTCGTTGCCCGGACTGCTGCAAGCGAAAGAACAGGCGGTGACGGGAGGGAAATCATCTCCCCGCCAGAAAAGTGTGATTCTCGTCTGGATGACGGGGGGGCCAAGTCACATCGATACGTGGGATATGAAGCCTGCCGCACCGATCGAAGTGCGTGGACCCTTCTCCCCTATTTCCACCGCGTTGCCGGGAGTGCAGATTTGTGAGTATCTCCCGTTGCAGGCGGCGATGCTCAACAAGATGACCCTGATTCGTTCGGTCGACTGCCGGTTCTCCAATCACGAACCGAATATGGTCATGCAGACCGCGAATCTCGACGCGGAACCGCGAATCAATCGTGAGGCAGAAAAGTTTCCGGCGCTCGCCTCGATTATCGCCCGCGAGCGATTGGAGAGTAATCCTGACCTGCCACCTTATGTCGTGCTCAATATGAAATCTCGTTCCCATGTTGCCTGGGGCGGATATCTGGGGCACGCGTATGACCCCTTCCAGGGAAAGGATGTCGGAAGCCTGTTTTCCCTGCCGCGCGGGTTGACGACAGAGCGGCTGCATTCCCGTTCTCAATTGACCTCCGACCTTGATCGGCTGCGCCGGGATCTCGATCTATCTGGTTCGATGGAAGCGACCAACCGCTTCACTCAGCAGGCGGTCAGTATGGTGACCGGCGCGAGTGCTCGCGATGCATTCGACATCAGTAAAGAGCCAGAGTCCGTGCGGTTGAAGTACGGCGACCACGAATGGTGTCAGCAGGCGATGCTGGCAAGACGTCTCGTGGAATCGGGTGTCAGCTTTGTGACCATTGATCTCAGCAATCATGGCGCTTCCGGGACGTGGGATACTCACGGAGATAACATTCCTCCCTATGGGGGAATCTGGAATGGCTTGCGTCCTTTGCTACCGGTCTTTGACCGATTGATCACCACACTGGTTGGCGATCTTGAAGAACGGGGACTGCTGGATGATGTCCTGGTGCTTGCCATGGGTGAATTCGGACGAACACCCAAAATCGGGACGCAGGGAAGTTCAGACGGACGAGATCACTGGCCGATTGTGTCGTCGATCACGGTTGCGGGAGGTGGATTCCGCCACGGCCAAGTGATTGGAGCCACCGAGCGTGACGCAGGTCAAATTCTGGAACGTCCGGTCACCCCCGGCGATCTGGCCGCAACAATCTTCCATCACATGGGAGTTCCGCTTGATATCTCGTATCTCGATAATCGTGGCCGTCCTCGCTTCGTGATTGATCAGGGAAAGCCAATCGCCGAACTCTGTGGGTAAGTTCCACTGCTTGCCTTCTTGTGGTTCTCGTCTGGTCAAAGCCTCCGGAGAACGAGCGCCATTCCAGCAGTCACGTCTTCCCACTGCTAACGTCCCTGAGGCCGAGTCGGGAGTCTGGGTGTTGGGGTTTTGGGCGGTATGCCAGTCTGCGATCGTTTGCCGTTTGCTGAGCGGAATCCGTCGAACCGGCGGCTCCCCCCTTGGTTCGTTCGCCCAGGATGAGTGTGATCTCCATCTCGCCCTGAAGAATGCCTGATGACGGATGGGGCAGAACGCCGTTGCTGGTTCGCCTCAATTACTAATCAGTCTTCTTGCGTCCGCTTGCGAGAGGACGCGAATTCTGAGATAGCTCTGCAGCGCCGACCGAGTTCCCGATATTTTGAAAGTCGAAAATGGTCTTGCCGAATCGTTATCTCGAGATGGAAGTTGCGGGGACGCCGCGTGAGATGGGGCGTCAACTCGGCGAAGCAGCAGGAGAACTGATTCGGGGGTTCAGCGCGATTGCGATGGATCGCGTCAATTTGACCCTCGCAATTTCGCGTGAAGCGGCACTGGGTGTGGCCCGCGAATCGATTCCTTTCGTCGAGCGTTACTCGGTCGACATGCTGGAAGAAATGAAAGGGGTCGCAGAAGCTTCCCGGATCTCGCTGGACGAGCTGATGTTGTTGCAGGTCCGCAACCAGTTACAGGCGTCCGACTCGGGGTGTACCTCCCTTTCATTGGGGCGCCCGTATTGCGAGCAGCGGATCCTGGCCCAAAACTGGGATGCGGATCCGGCGCTGGATGAATTCACGATCGTCCTGACTCGCCGGCCGGCGGGTAAGCCTGCATTCATGAGTGTTACACAGGCGGGATTGATCGCGTACATCGGGTTCAACTCGGCCGGCGTCGGACTGTGTGCCAACACACTGCCAGCACCCAGTCGCAGGCTGGGCGTTCCGCATTACTTTCTCATCCGCGGGGTCTATGAATCGACCACTCTGACGGAAGCGGTCAATGCCGTATCACGGGCCGAGCGAGCGATTCCTGCGAACATGATGCTGACGACCCCACAGGGCCCGGCTGATCTGGAAGTGACTCTGGAATCGGTACAAGTCCTTGATGGTGGTGCGTCAGGGTTGGTGACGCACACGAATCACTGTCGACATCCCGAACTGATCCGGATTAATGACTCGTTTCCCGAACTGATTCAGTCTCATGCTCGCCAGACGCGAATCGACGCACTTCTAAACTTCGGGAACAGGAATGCGGAGCCGGGGTCTCAGGATGCGACGGTGAGTCGGCTGATGACCGCGCTTTCCGACCATGACGGGCATCCGAGATCGATCTGCCGGCATACGAACGATGATTCACCGCATGGTTTCTGGCAGACGGTGTTCTCTGTCATCATCGAACCTGACAAGCAGCAAATGCAGATCACGCGAGGGACCCCCTGCGATCATCCGTACGAACGATACATTCTGACTTGATGTTTCGTTGAACAAGGGAGTACAGCACGACATCAATGCGTTCCTTAATTCTGACTGACTTGAGGGACAGAGGTGCATTTCCCGGGAACGTTTTGTGGGCAGGAGCCCTTAGTTTTGTGGCTTTCTTTTCGATCGTCGCGGTGACGGTCGAATGGTAAAAAGTGTTCTTCGGGGACTGTCGATTCTCTCTTGATCTTTTGTGAGTCTTCCTTCATTCTTCCGAAACGGCGAGTTCAGGCATTTTTCGAGCTCGGTTCGGGGCCGTTGAATCGACTTGTGTTGTGGAAAGCCGTGAAAAAACGTCATGAGGAAGACGTGTTTCACCTCGTGTTATTAGGCCGTTCAAGGATTCGTCATGCCTCCTCAAGCGAT
>NZ_DASWWZ010000587.1:0-20746 GCF_036405755.1 Schlesneria sp. | reverse complement strand
GCGAAAACCGCTTTCCAACGAGAGCTGGAGCGGATACGGGAGGCTCGCCGGTCAGAGATGGTCAGACCGAGCAAGCAGCAGGCAATAGTCGAGAACCTGTTTCCCGCGATCGCCAATTGGGTCCAGGGTTGCGGCCATATTGAGATCGGCGATCAGGAAAGCTATGGGTTCACAGTTCGAGCCATCGACGATGGCGGCGTCGTCTTCGAAGATGACAAGGCAGAGACGCTGGCCGAAGCAATGGCGACACTGGAACAGGGATTGGCCAACTATTTCGAGCAGGAAGAGATCGAGTGACGAAAGTCGTCGCCGACATCTCTAACTCATCTACCCGCCGGCCTGCGGGTAATTACTCGCCTCCGCTGACCGGCGACTGATTATTGCAATCGCGCTTCGGACACTACTTTCGCTGGTTAAGGTCGACCCCTGGCCCTGATCGAGTTCACGAAATCCCTCGGCGGCAAGTTTTCTCAGGGCCTCCAGTTTCTGGTCTTCGATCTGCGTCTGCTGCTCCACGAGTCGCAGACCGGCCCTGAGCACTTCGCTGGCATTCCTGTACCGTCCGGCGTCCACCTGCTTTTCCACGAACTGGTCAGAATGCTGGGCAAATTGATGTTTCGGGTCGGCATGGCATTCCCCTCGATCTGCGTACTTCTGCTCAGGATAGCCTCGTAGGCAATTTTCGCCAATTTTTCCAGAAAGCACCTGAGGGCTTTGCCACAGCGAAGAACGAGGGTCAACAGACCCAGTTGGACTCAGGCGTCATCGATTTTCATTTGCCAGTCCACGCCTCTTTGGTAGAAGGAAAAATGGATGAGTCCAATGATCTGTTCATCGTGCCGCTTAGACATCCTTGACGGCACTGAAACATGCCCGATACGTTTGGAATGGGACTGATTCCCTCTTCTGCGCAAGATCGGTCGTCGGATGGAAGTGGGTTAATGACCATGATGTCTCAATCTGACCAAACGAATAAAACCATCATACGACTCGTTCTCGCGACGACGCTGTACGTTAATCTCTACTTGGTCTGGTCCAGGGCCAGTTGTCTGTACGCTCAACAATATGCAAGTGAGGGCTATTTCTTCGTCGTGGTGATCCCAACAGGCCCGCTGTTGACCGTGGAGTTTGCGGTTCGAATCCTGTTTGCCCCCTTAATCTTCATCGATACTGCGTTTGGCGGCCCATTTCCATCGAGTCAACCAATGATGGAACTAAGCTCGAAATCGCCTGCCCGAGTCTCTTGGCGGGAGTAGAAAATTCCAAGGCGAGAATGGAATGTGGCGACGGATGACCTTAACGCCATCCGCTTAGGATCCGACGCGGGAATCGCCCTCCTCACCACTCCTGAAATCATTGAGCGCCGGGTGAAAAACACAAACCCTGCGGACGTGACATTGCTCAGACGTTCCCGTAATCGAACGGGTTACGACGTTTCGTATTCGACGAGGCAACCCGATGTACGATTGGTGGATATCAAAGCTGCCATCCGGATGACTTCGTCCCCCGTTTCTGTGAATGGAGACGAAAAAGGAGATGACTCCAGTTCTGCGTTCGACGCGCCCAGTCGTTCCAAGAAGGTGTTGGAACATAGCCAAACTTCTGAAATTGGACTTACCCTTTTCGCTACGTCCCTAGACTGTGTTCTACCGACGTCTCAAGGATTTGGAACCGTCGAGGTAAGATGTATTGAATTCGACTAAGTTCTTCAGCTCCAACAAAGATACGACCCTGAGTAATCCAGTGGCGGTCGATTGACAACCTGGGTACCGCTCGAATCTACTTCAGGAGGTCAGCCAAACGAATTTCTGCAAAAAAAGTGGTGACCTGTAAGTGTTGGTCAGCACGGATGTTTTCGGATCGGACGCAAATGGGATGGCGCTTTGAACAACCAGACAACGAGCTTGGATTCGAGCAGCTTTGCCTTCGACTCTACCGGAAAGTCTGGAGCAATGAGGGGCTTCAGCTCTACGCAAAGCGTGGCGAAACTCAGGATGGTGTCGATATTTGCGACCCATTTTGCCTGAGACCAATCCGTGCAGTCCAGTGCAAACATCACGAACCCTCTAAGAACATCCGTCCGTCAGAAATCAGAGCGGAAGTCGCAAAAGCCGAAAAATCACATTTTCCGATCGAACGATATGTAATTGCGACAACCGCCAAGAAATCCGGTTCCGCCCAGGATACAGTAGTCGCCTTAAACCAGCGCAGCGACAGAAAGTTCCTCGTCGAAATACACTTTTGGGAGGAGTTATGTCAGTTCGCAAGCGAGTTTGGCCTCGCTCGTGCTCAGATGATCATGTACGGCGAGACAATCGTTGCTGTTTCTGATGCCATCAATCAAACGAGAGCCACACAGCTCGTAACAAATTGTCCGAATCAAGAGTTGGATTCGGATGAGCCATATAGAACGATAGAACAACTAATAAACGATCGTAAACTCGAAGTCGCGCGACATGAACTAGGTAAACTGCCATCAATCGAAACGGCGTGCTCCTTGTCATCAGACGTACGCTATAAGCTCCTGAGACTGCACGCACTATTCCATCTTGAATCGGCTGAATTCGATTTGGCTAGCGCACTGTTTTTGCAGGCATATGCTGTTTCACCCGATCTGAACCAAGCAAAGCAGAATCAAGTACTGGGTTACATACTTGCGAACAATCTGCAACGAGCTTACGAGAATGCTGCTAGGTACATCGCAGAAGGTCTCACGACGCCAGTAATGGTTCTGCGTCTCATTGACAGTACGTCAGTCCCATCGCAAATCGAACAACATCGGCATATCTTCGCTTCGTTCATCGACACCGATGAAAGTATTAATTTGTCGCTTGCGCTCAAGTACCTAAGCTTCGGTGAATACGAAAAATCGTATGCAGCAGCCATAAAATCTTTATCCCTCAGCTCCGATTCACCTCACGCGCAGCTCGCGGCGGCAATGTCAAGACACAGTGGAGCGGTTCACGGCGACATCACCCGGCGTACTGAGGGATTGAACATCGCTTTGGAACATTATGCCGCCGCCGAATCTCTGGCAGTTTCACAGCGATATACACATCTGCTTCCAGAGATTTTCTCTAACCGTGCTAGTGTAAGGACCCTTTTGCGAGACACGAAGGGGGCGGAGGCTGATCACCGAGACGCAATCAAATATGCAGCGAACAAATCTTTTTGGGTGGCAAGGGCTGTCGGGTTTTACCTTCATGAAGAAAGCTATTCCTCCGCACGTGAGCTTCTGAATTTTTTGGACCGGACTACCCAAGAGGGGCAATTTCTCTTTTTGCTTACAGAGACCCATTTTGGCGATTCGGAACTGAAACGTGCTCACATTGACGAAATGTTACTCCTTGCTGCGGAGACTTGGGACCGTGCGGTCGAATGCAGATTTCATAGCATCCAATGGGCGATGGATCTTAGGCAATTCGATCTCGCAGTATCGTTAGTTCCCGAGGCTTTTCAAAAGTCACATCCCTTTCATGCGCATACGATGCTGGCGTGGATTCGATGGACGGAACAAGACCAAGTCGCCGCAATGGACGAGGCTGCGAAGGCGTTGAATGCCAGTATTCAAACGGCGCAGCCACAAGAACTGCGCCTCCTCGCAATGATCCTTGTGAAGCTCAATGATCACGCGAACGCACTTCCCTTATTCGAACAGCTTACGACTCCTGGTGTTCTCGACGAAAACATGGAACAGTTAATTTCATGTGCCCAGCAATTAGAACGCCACGATCTGTTGTTGCGACTGTGCCGAGAACTTCGAGAATCTGGTGTGGCTGATGATCGACTACGAAAGCTCGAAGTACAACTTCTTAGCCACTATGCCCCGCGAGATGCACTGGAACTTGCTGAAACATTCATTACGCAGAGTTCCAGTTCTGGGTACTTCGTCGCCGTCAGGAACTCATTGGCGGTTCGTCTCAGGCAATTCGACAAGGTGGTCCTTGATTCGGCGTCACTTCCAGAACCTCGGGATATTTCATCGCCCGAGCTACCAGACGTGTTACTGCCCTTTGTCGCGATGGGAAAGTTCGACCAAGCACTGCAATTTCTCTATCGTCATCGGCGTTCGAATTGTGACGACGAACAATCCCAAGGTAGTTATTGTGTCTTCTTTCTCAAGTACGGTGACAGAACATCTTTGCAAGCCCCGCCCTCGACTGTCCAAGTTGATTGTGCGGTGCTGTTGGAATTTGACGATCATGACACATATTGGATCACCGTCGAGAATGAGCAACCTGCGCCGAGTAAGGGTGAATTCGCTTTGTCAAGCGGAATAGTCCAAAGCATTGCTGGCCGTCAAGTTGGAGAAGCGGTAGAGCTTCCGACGACTTTCGTTCGCCCCGAGAAAGCCACAATTCGCGAAATCCAAACAAAGTACGTCCGCGCGTTCCAAGATACGTTTCAGAATTTTCAACGACGCTTCCCTGAAACTTCTCTGCTACAGAAGGTTCATGTCGGAGATGCGGAGAAATTTGATCCTTCCACGATCGTGGAAAGCTTGAAAGAACGTCGGGGGCACGTTGAGAACTGTATTCAGATTTACTGCTCTCAGCCTTGTTCACTTTTTATTTTTGCACAGTCAGTTGGGGCTACTGAACTTGACGCAATCAAAGCGCTTGTTTCATACCCTGATCGGCGAGTGTATTGTTGCAACACCACTCCTCAAGCATTTGAGAGTTCAGCAGCGGAAGGTATTCACTCAGACACGATTGTCCTCAGTATTTCAGCAATCATCACTATTTCAATGCTTGATGGTTGGAAATCACTTGATCCAAATAAACACTACCTAATCTCACAGCTTACAAGCGAATTGTTAGATTCGTGGATTCACGAATCGTCAACGGGAGCGTTGAAAGAATCGGGCGTCCTAGTCCTCGGTGAAGACAACCAGTTGGTGTTTCTTGAGAAAAGCCTCGAACAGAGAGAACAGCTTTGCGAGGAACTGCGAACAATTCGGCAAGAAGTCGATTGTCGTTGTATGCTGGCATCATCGATGGCTCCTGCCGAATTATTGCCCGAGAAACGCAAGCTCTACAGTGACGTGGTTGGTAGACACAATCTTGAGGCGGCAGGAGTTGCAAAGAGCCACAATGCTGCATTGTGGACCGACGACGTGACTGTTGGGTTTGTTGGATCAGTATTTGGAGTGACAAGTATTTGGTCACAACTCGCGTTTCGCTGTTTTGCGAATACGGATGCAATCTCGAGGAATGAGTTTAATATCGTCACAGCGAAACTTGCAGCGTGGAATTACACAAATGTGATCTGGTCAGCTGAAACGATAATCGCCGCTGGCAGTTACACCGACTGGAATGTCAGCGAGTGGCCATTCCGAGATTCAATTGCGCTCATTTCCCAATTTTCTGGGGGATTCCTTCACAAGGCACACTCCGTAATTGATTTCTTGAGGTGCCTGCGTCGCAGTAGCTGCAACGAGTTCAAGCAAGGCATAGTCATCCATACGCTGCTTCAAGATTTGGGCAATATTGAATTGGTGGAAATGATCTCACGTCATGCATACTCCATTTTTGGAGTCGATCTTCCCACTGCGAGCTTTGTTCGGCAGGAGTTTACACGATGGTTGAGTGGCAAGTTTCGCTTCATGGACTAGAGTATACGCCTCTCCGATAGCGAGCCGTGATTGAGAGTGCAGGCCGGGAAAAAGGGGGGGGGCGGTTCAATTACTTGACGTGAGTAGTGGGTTAAGATCAATGCGGTTAGGAAGAAACATAATGGCCGATCGATTGTCGTCTGTTTATGAAACGCATGTATACGAAGCAGCCGAGCAAGCCGCCAATCCTATTATTCAAGCTATTACGCATGCTACTCCAGAGGAACGATCAGCGTCACAAATGCAACACTTCCTTAGTGTGGTTGACTCATACTTAAACGCAGATGAAGTAGACTATTCGACTCAGGCATATACATGGCTCGCAGGTGTTTATTACTTTTTGTCTCGCGACAACGACACTGAAATGATGTCGCTGGTCTGGGAGTGGGTGAAGACAACGATCGAGAGAGGAATGCGTGATGAGGAACGATTTTCACTTTGTTACACGTTCCTGTTTCCGATAGTAGACCCTCCAAAGAAGGATTCAGATGTTAAGCAACTTTTGAATCTCTATGATGATTGCATCACTCGCCCTTATGTTCAGGAGGCATATTCCCATCATGAAAATGGAATGGCCTTAGGTCTTGATTTGTTGCAATATTATCCCCATGTTTATTCGTCATAAACTGACATTTGTTCGATTGGGACTGCGGGAATTCGACCTGAATGTGGGGCAAGCTCCCTTCTTTCTAAATGATTTGGCGTGCAGATTGACGTTCTGCTTCGTCGGTTGAAACAGTTTTGCAATCTCCCGTTGCGTCAACCTGATGGGGTCCGTCTATGACGCGGAGTTCCAGCCTGGCTTGGCCGTCTTCGCTGGTGTAAATGATCAGATCGCTCATGCATCGGCTCCCGGACCGCCGACGTCCCCGTCGGCACAAATTATTCTCTGAGAATCCGGGTTTGCACTCGACCAACGCCAATCCGACATTTGCTCACAAAGACCAGCCTTGACAGGATTGTTGTGGATGTAGGCAGTCACTGCCAACAAATGTTCTTCATCGCGGATGTACCGATCCCAATACTCGCGCATCCAGAACTGTTTTTTGTCTGGGATACTCAATCCAAGTTCCTCATTCCTGGCGAGAACCCATCTCGAAGTAAACGATTTCCATCCTTGAACAATTTTCGCAAGCTGATCACGGCAATTTGCCAGCACATGGACATGATTCGGCATGATGCACCAAGCGACGAGCTGATAGCGGACACCATGAAAATGCAGTAATGATTCTTGAACTTTCTCAGCGACAGTTGGATGTCGCAATGCACAACATCCCAGCCCTTGATCGAGCCAAAACTCAATCCGCCTCCGTTTCTCTGGATTTTGCCGTTCTTTTGGAATCCGGGAGAGTTCCCGCTGCATTTGAATCAGAGTCTGTTTCGGCAAACTGTCTGCCAACCGGAAGGTGATGCTCTGCAGCAATCCGTATCCATCACAATGAGGGACATATCCCCGCGAATACCAACCCCTTGGCCCGCCGACGTCCTCGTCGGCCCTGTTCTGATTTCTCGTGTCCTCGCTTTTGCTCATCGACTGGCCATTCTTCTTTCGAGTCGACTTGGCAGATCCACGTACTCTCTTGCCGACGGGGACGTCGGCGGTCCGGGTCATTCACGCCGCAATAATCGCTTTACTGTTGCATGGCGTTTTGTATGGTCGTCGATGTTTGCCATCGTGAGCACCCTTTAATCCGTTGGGTTGCTCAGCAGATAGACCAGGACGTCGCGGAGTTCTTCGGGGGTTTTTACCAGGCCGAGGGGCATGGCTGAGGCTTCGCCGAACTGGCGTTCGTCGATTTGTGTTTTTTCGACCGTGATGCGTTTGGTGTCGGGTAGCAGGAGTTCGAGCTTTTCGCCGGTTTCGGAGACGACCAGGCCGGTGATGACCTTTCCTTCGTGGGTCGTGATCACCGTTGAGCGGAAGACGGGGGAGATGACCTTACTGGGGACGAGCACGGATTCGACCAGGTAGGGTAAGGTGAAGCGTTTTCCTGCGTCCGCGAGACTCGGGCCCCCTCCTCCTGCCTGCGATGCCGTCACGGCGTGGCATTTGACGCAGCCGAGCGATTCGGCACCAAACAGCTTGCGACCTCGGATGGGGTCACCCTGCTTGATCTCCTCGGCCCAGTCGTATTGGATGAACTTGGGGTCGAGAGCGGCCTGGGTCCCTCCTTCGGTTTGTGACTTCAGTCGCTCGGCCAGCGACAGGCCGTCCGGCTTTTCGGGAAGTGAGAAGCGGACGTCACCCAGGTGGCGGAAATGCAGGTACTGGCCGCCGATCCCTTGCTTCATCCCGACGCGGACGAGGATGTCGTTGCTGCCGGGTTGCAGGTCGAGCGGTACGACGTCGTCCAGTTGGATCAGGGGCCGGACGATGTCGTTCTCGTGGACCAGTTTGCCGTTCTGCCAGACTTTGACACCATCTTCGCTTCCCACCAGCAACTGCATCCGCTGAGCGGTGGGGCCTTCAAACCGGAACAGGCTGTAGACAGACGAATTGGGTGAGGGACCGAACAGCAGGTTGAAGTCATACAGCGGGCGATCAGGGCTTGTCGGCTTCGTCTTCTTCCATTCGTACTCTTTGCCCGCAATTGAGAGCGGGCTGCTGAGGTCGATCGCGGTGGTTTCCACGGGATGGACGGTCTTTTGAAAACCGTTCGCATCGGGGATTGGGCCGAGTGTCCAGATCTCGGGCTTCACGTGTTCCAGTTTGGCCACGTCGAGCCGGCGATCCTGTACTCCACTGACGACGCGGGCGATCTGCGGTTCACTGCGAGGATCATTCAGCAGGGAAAGAAAGTGGGCGGCCTGAAGCCGGATCCGGTCATTGTCATCGTGCAGGCGTTCCACCAGCAGTGCGAAGAGTCGTTCCTGTTCCGACGTGTGCGGCAGAGCGTTCCAGTGTTCGGCCGTGGTGTAGTTCCCGACTCGGCCGAGGGTTCGCAGATCGATCGGTGCCTGCTCATCGGCGTACAGGATGATATTGGCTTCCTCTTTCTGCTGCGGAGCGAGCGGCGCTGCGGGTGAGAGTTGCGCATCGACCGGGGGGATCGTTAACCGGAACCCGGCTGTCAGCACGCCCGCCATTCGTAAGACGGTTTCGGGGGTGTGGCACAGTTCGGCAGTCAGATTCGGCAGGGGGAACCGGGCCAGAGCGAGCGGGTCGGCCTGATTCGGGACGGCATCGACGGCGTTCAGGTCCGTCGCCGATGTGAAGTGGTGGTACTTTCCCTCACGTCGACGCTGCAGGTAGGCGTGCGGCTCACGTTCGATCGATGTCAGCAGTTCCTCCCCCTCCCTGCTGGTTTTTTCATCGGCGGATTGCTGATCGGCGCGGGGGCTGAGGAGCGAAGCGAGCGAGTTCGCGGATTTCTTTGCTGGTGATCTCTCAGTGATCCGGTTGGATGGCGGGATGACAACCTTTCGGCGTAACAATTCCTGCCGGGCGGTGGAGGATCGCCAGTGAGCCGGGTTGTTGAGTTCGGCGAGCAGTTTTTCCTCAGAAGCACTCGTCGTGTCATACGGATCGAAGGGCATATTCACTGGGTCGTCTTTTCGGGTGATCACAGCAAGATCGCTGCGATAGGTGGGGGACCCTTCGTTCTGCGCCATGTAACAGAGTGTGACGAAGACACGTCCCCCGCGACCGACGCAGACGCCGACAGGCCGCGCCTGATCGCGACCTTCGAGCAGGATTTTTTCGGTGGCGGTGAATGTTTCGCCCTGTTGTTCGAGCGGGAAATAGGAGACGGTCCGGCGACACCAGCGCGCGACGAGCAGGCTGTGATGGTATTTGTCGGGGAGATATCCATCGGCGTAGTAGGTCTGCAGGACCGGAACCGCCCTCCCCATCTCGTTGTTGACCATGGGGAGAATGTCAGCGCGGTCTGGCGTTTTGCTCTGCATCCAGCCCCGCGGCCAGCTCCAGTACGAATCGGGGGTGACGTGCATCAGTCGTCCGGGAGCGAACTGAGACGGGATCCCTTCATGATCGTTGTCGTTCGTGAACAGATTGCCGTCTTTGTCGAAGCAGAGACCGCAGGGGTTTCGCAGGCCTCGCGCGAATGACTGGAGGTGTGTGCCGTCGGGGCGGATGCGGAAGATGGCTCCCACACCGTTATAGGGCATGGAATCCCACTTCTGATGGAATTCGGTGTCGTGAGTTCCGCTTGCTTCGGCTGCAGGAGTCTGCGACGGGTTGAGGGTTCGAGAGGCCGCTTTAGCTGCAGTTCCGTCTGTGGGGGATCGGCGGAAGAACATGGTCCAGTGACCCCAGTGATCGGGGCGAGTGAAATCGCCGTAGTACCAGAGAGGATCGCCCATTGAGACGTAAAGATCCCCGTCTGGGCCCCACGCACAGGCATGCAGGCATTGGTGGACATGTCCGTTGGGGACACCCCAGAGCAGCCGCTCGGGTTTCAGTCCTGACCGGTTCACTCGTCCTCCCGGGATCCGATAGACGGCGCTGACAGTGACGACGTACAGGTCGTCGCCGCGAACTTCGATATCGTTCAGCCAGGTATGATCGGGGAATTCGTACAGCAGGACTCGAGGTTTGTAGCGACCCTCGGCATCGAGATCATAAGCGAACAGATTTTTGCGGCCTCCTACGAAGATGCGGCCGGTGGAATCGGTGCGGACAGAGAGGAATGAGTCATCGGGTGAGGTATCAAGCCGTACGACCTTGAGGTCGGGATCGGTGACGTGGTAGTCGAGTTCCTCGCCGGAAGTTTTCGTGACTTCGTCACCCGGACGATTGGTGACTCCGTCACCCGGTTGCGCAGTGACTTCGTCACCCTGGCATCTGGCGGGGGCCCCGCCCAGACATGCGCCCGCGAGGAAGACCAGGGTGAGGAACGACGATGCACTCCCGAACCAGCCACGTACCATCTTGATGCTCCTCGTTCGATTCTGTGAATGCTTTGGACGTCATTGTGGGTCCCTTCGCTCGCGCACAGGGCTGACGCGATGGGGCGGGAATTCTCACCCGTCGGGAGATCGAGTGATTGTACGACAAGAATCCTTCTCAGGTCATGCGAGTGATGCGGTGACGTTACTTGCCGAATCATGCGAACCATCCGATACTGATAACGTGAGCAGTTGGAAATATGATTGCCAGTCTGTCGCATCCCTTCGCTGATGACAGTTTCCATTGAATCTTGAGGATCAACCGATGAAATGCCGGTTGCGGATATGTGCACTGTGGTTTGTGCTGTTGGCTGTTTTCTCGCCACGGCTGACCGCTGAAGAACCGTACCTCGAATTTTTGCAGGGGCTGCGTAACCGAAATTATTTCGACTATGCACTGCTTTATCTGGACCAGTTGGCTCAGCGTCCTTCCGTCCCGGCCGAAATTCAGAAGTTGATCCCCTACGAGAAGGCGATCACGCTGAGGGAATATGCCAAGACCCTGCGCAGTGCCGAGAAGCAGTTCGAGCAACTTGATCAGGCGCTGGCTTACCTGGATCAGTTTATCCGGGAAAACCCTGATCACCCCTCGAGTGGCGATGCCAATGCCGAACGGGCGCAGATGCTGTTGCAGAAAGCAGGCGTCGAAATCTTTCAGTCCAAGGCACCGGCGAATCAGGGAAGCAAATCCGAATTCCAGCGGCGGGGCCGTGAACTGGTCCAGAAAGCACGAGACGTTCTAAAGCTGGCTTTTGATCAGCATGATGCGGCGTTCAAGAAGTTTCCCACGTATATCGATGCCCAGAAAGAACCGGCTCAGTATGCAGAGCGGTCCCGGATTGAACGAAACCTGATTCTGGAAACGCTGAGTCTGGCCAAATGTACTTATCTGGAAGCTCAGACTTATGACCCGACGGCGCCTGAGTTCAAACAGTTGCTCAGTCAGGCGGCGGACGAGTTTGAAAAGATGCACCAGCGTTACCGCAGCCAGATTGGCGGACTGCATGCGCGGGCCTGGCAGGGGAAAGCCTTTGAAGAACAAGGGGACCTGCAGAAAGCGCTTGGTATCTACAATGAACTGCTAGATCATCCCGGCGACGATGGGCCGCTGCAAAGTCTGAAGGCTCAGGTCCTGCAATTCAAACTGATCTGTCTGTATCTGCGTAACGATTATCAGCTTGTCGTGGATCTGGCTGAGGAATGGTTGAAGAAGAGCGGTGACGACTCCAAGACACCGGTCGGACTGGGGATTCAGTGGGAACAGGCTCGTGCTTACGAGGCACTGGGGAATAATCGCAATCTGCCAAAAGCGGATCAGGAACGGTTCTGGCGACAGGCTCGCACGGTCGCTCAGCAGATCAATAAATATCCGGGCGAGTACAAAGATGTCTCGCTGTCGATGATGCAGCGGACCCAGGTCAATCTGGGGGGGCGTGAGCGGAAGCCGGATGACTTTGAATCCGCCTACGGTCTGGGACGACAGAACTTCAACTCGTCGCAAGAGATCAAAAAAGAACTGGATGCCGCGATCAAGAACCAGAAACCGGCCGAGGAGATCACTCGGCTGAGACAGGACTGGACGAACGAACTGAATGATGCGGCTCAGAACTTCGATCTGGCCATGCGGCTGATGAATAAGCGGGACAACGTGAAGGACGTGGCCACGGCAAGGCTGCTGCTGGCCTACACGAACTTCTATCTCCGCAGGAACTACGAAGCGGCGGTGCTGGCCCAGTTCGTCGCCCGGACGACCAGCGATGAAGAAGGGAGTGTGGCGCTGGACGCGGCCTACATGGCCATGGCGGCGTTCGTTCAGGCGTACAACGACAATAAGGCCGAGCCTGATTCCAAGCAGGACGAAATGCGGATGATTATCAAAGCCGCAAATCTGATCGCTCAGCGCTGGCCGGAAAGTGATAAAGCCAATGAAGCCCGGTTGATCCTCGGGCGGATGTACTCTTCGGCGAAAAAGCCGGTGGACGCGGCCGAATGGTTCAGCAAGGTTCCAGAAAGCGATCCGAAATATCCCGAAGCGCAACTTGCTGCGGGACAAGCCTACTGGATTGCCTATGGATCGGCGGCGCGGATGGCAACTGAAGAGCGTCCGACTCCTGAAAAGCAGGGGGAATGGAAAGCGTCTGCCGAACAATTTCTGCGAACGGGGATTCAGAAGCTGACGGCGACGTTGCCGAAAGAAGGCCCCCTGCCCCAGGAACTTGTCAGTGCCAAGATTTATCTGGCCGAAATTCTGCTCAGCCAGGGAAAAGAGGCTGAGTCGATTGCGCTGCTGCAGGACGATCCGCAGTCGATCGTTAAGGCGATCACGGTGCCTGACGAGTCGCAGCGACCTGAAAAGGGAATTCAAAGCCGCAGTGTTGCCAAGAGTGTTTACACACTGCTGCTGCGGGCCTACATCGGCCTGGGGCCGGACAGAATTGATGATGCGCGTGCCGCAATGAGAACGCTGGAGGCGATCGCGGCAGGTGACCCCAGTTCCGATCTGACCGATCTGTATGTTGGACTTGGGCGAATGCTGAAGTCAGAACTGGAACGCTTCCAGGCCAATGGAGAGACCGAGCGTTTCAATAAGCTGATGGAGGCGTTTGAGACGTTCCTCGATGACATGTACAAGAAGCAGGAGGGGCAGACGCTCGGTTCGCTCAGCTGGATCGGCGAGACCTACTTTGCCCTGGGTGAAATTTCGACGGATGGATCCAAGACAGCCAGCTACTATGACCGGGCTGCTTCCGCGTTCAACGGAATCCTGACGCGTGCGGCAGTGGATCCCGGTTTCGCGACACCCGACCAACTGCTGAACGTCAAGGTGCGGCTGGTCCGTTGTAACCGGCTGAAGAAGGATTTTTCAGGAGCTCAGCAGCTACTGGGCGACATTCTGAAAGTCCGTGGGAATGACCTGAGAACACAGATTGAAGGAGCCTCCGTCTATCAGGACTGGGGATCATCGGGGGACAAAAGCAAGTTCGCCATTGCGATCAACGGGGAGCCCAATCTGGGTGTCTGGGGTTGGGGCGGTATCGCGCGCAGGATTCAGCAGCAGAAGAATTTCGCAGATCGTCCGGATCTGGTGGATCATTTTCTGGATGCGCGTTACGCCGTCTCCCTCTGCCGGTTCCGCTATGGCATGGAACTCGCCCCGAAAGAGAAGCAGAAAGCGCTGGATGCCTGTGCGATGGAACTCGTCGGGACCTCGTCGATTATGAAGGTCCTTCCGGAAGAAAAACGTGCGAAGCTCAATGAGCTCTACCGCGAAGTGCTCAAGGAATCCGGGCAACCAGTCGTCGATCTCCCAAGAAATGAAGAGATTCCACTGGAAACGTCGCGGCCGACGAAATCCGCAGAGGCCGCCAGTGAGCCGAAAAAGGAGGCTGACGCAACCGCAGCGACGGGTCAGGGAACGGCAGGCACGGCAGAGGCTTCCAAGTCCATCGACACGACAACCTGGGTCATTTTCCTTGGTTGTGTGGTGGCCGGGATCGGACTGATTGGCTGGGTTTTGTTCAGCGGCAAGGGTAAGGCAAAGAAACCAAAATCGTTTGGCCGCAAGGACGTCCCTGTTTCCTTTACTGGGGTTTCCGTGGATTCAGGGCCCCCCGCTGCGTTTGCGGCCCCTGTCCCGGGCAAGGTTCGACCCAGGAATCCAGTCCCGAAGGGGACGGCGACAGCACCGGGGGCGGCCCCGACTGCTCAAGCTCCTGCCAAAGGAACGACGCGGACTCAGTCCAGGACCGAGTCAGGCGCACCCCCTTCCCCCAAGCCACGACCAAGGCCGACGGAACCTCGCAAAGACGAATAAGACAATCTAAGACAATCGAGCAAGTCACAAGGACATCGAATGACTCTCAAAATTCCGGCATTGCTTTTGATCGCAGGCACCGTCGTTTGTCTGGCGGCGAGCCCGCTCTGTGCGATTGACATCATCACCAAAAAGAACGACGGCAAGCGGGTCAACGGGACCATCTCTGCCATGACAAAGACAGAGTTGACGCTGAAGAAGAATCAGGGAGATCCTGAGATCGTCGCCGCCAACAACATCGCCGCCATCGAATGGGAAGGAGGGGGCGGAGACCTGAAGCTGGGTTACAGCGACGAATTGGGGGGGCGCTACGAATCCGCGACTCAACGGCTCATGAAGGCGAAGTCCGACATCAAGTCTCCCAGCGAATTTCTGAAGGGGGAACTGGAATACGTTCTGGCACGTGTCGCGGCGAAGCAGGCATTGAGCGATCCTGATCAACGAGAACAGGCAATCCAGAAGATTCTGGCGGCACAGAAAGCATTTCCTGACCACGTGCGATTTTATGAATCGCAGATGCTGCTCAGTCAGCTTTATCTTGCCGCAAAAGATTTCGATGCGGTCCGCACGAATCTGGAAAAGCTGACGCAGGCCCCCTGGGATGACGTGAAACTCGCCGCCCGGATCGTGGAGGCACGGGCTCTGATGGCGGAAGGAAAACCCGACGAGGCGATCAAGGCATTTCAAGCCGTGGCCGATGCGGCAGGTGATTCGCCGGCCGATGCGTCACGGAAGTATGAAGCGATGCTGGGGCTGTCTCGAGGTCTGATCGAACAGTCGAAGTTTGAAGAGGCCCTGAAGATTCTGGATGAAGTGACAGAGAAAGGCCCTGCCGACGATTCGACCGTGCAGGCAGAAGCCTATACCCTGCAGGGGCATGCCTATCAGGGGCTGGGCCGAACCAAGGAAGCAGCCCTCGCCTACCTGCACGTCGATATCCTGTTCCCGCGAGAAACCGCCTACCATGCCGAATCGCTGTACCAGATGAGTATTCTCTGGAAACTTGTCCAGCATCCGGATCGCAGTGCGGAAGCGGCGGGAAAACTGGTGCAGATGTATCCCAACAGTGAGTGGCGAAAAAAGCTCGCGGGACAATAAGCGATGGGAAGAGCAATTCGGGGGATCACTCGTTCGCTCTGAGGGGCGACTCCAGCGTGGAATTGGGGCCCTGATTGCAGGATTGAGTGAACAAAGAGAAAAACAGACATACAGTGGGTCCCTCTGGCAACATGGGGACCGGGAACTTAGAATCGCTCCGCACATCTCGAACAAGTCATCGGGCCACAAGACGCCTGCCAAGAAAAAGGAATGAAACAAGTGAAGGGGATTGAAATGAACCAGACGGTCGTTCGCAGCCGCTTGTGGTGTTTGGTTCTCGCCTTGCTGGTGGGAGGACTGTCTTTCGCTCAACAGACTTCGACCTCCTTTGCCCAGGATGACGAGAAAGTGGTGTCAGTCGATGACCGGTCCGGTGGGGACGCGAAAGCTGCGGAACCGAAGAAGCCTCAGCAAACATTCCTGATGTGGATGATCCGCGCTTCGGGGATCTTCGGCTTTCTGATCATGCTGGTCTCGTTCGCGATGGTCGCCATCATCATGATGATTGCCCTTCAGCTTCGCCGGGATAACTACCTGCCCACGGCCTTTATCGAAGAGTTCGAACAGCGATTGCAGTCCAAGGACTATCAGGGGGCTTACGAAACGGCGAAGTCCAGTGATTCCTTTATCGGGCGGATCATGGCCGAGGGGATGGGGCGTCTGACCCGTGGTTATGACGAAGCTGTCGAGCAGATGCAGCAGGTCGCCGAAGACGAAACGATGGCGATGGAACACAAGATTGGGTACCTCGCGCTGATTGGCTCGATCGCACCCATGCTGGGGCTGCTGGGCACCGTGCAAGGGATGGTCATGAGCTTCCAGGTGATCGCCAATTCCGCGACCTCGCCCAAACCGTCCGAACTGGCGGACGGGATTGCCACCGCCTTGTTCACGACTCTGGAAGGGCTGACCGTCGCAATCCCCGCGATCATTTTCTATTCGCTCTATAAGAACCGTTTGGCCCGATTCCTGATGGAATGTGGATTCGTGGCAGAAAATCTGATGAAAAACTTCCAGAACGCAGGGAAAACAACGGCTCCTGCTGCGGCGAGTCGTGCAGGTGGAGCAGCCCCTGCGGCAGCTCCGTCGGTTCCTCGAAACGAGTAGTTGATTCGAGAATTCGCGCGTTCGTTGCGGTGAGCGCCTAGGTTCGTAAGTTGAGTGTGGGCTGAAAATCCAGCGGGGCGATCCCCCGGCATTCGCCCGCCTCAACAACGAGGGCGTCATCCATTCAGGGAAGTCGGAGCGATGTTATGAAGATGCGTAAAGTCGAGATGGGTTTTACGGAACCCGATATGACGCCGATGATCGACATCGTGTTTCAGTTGCTCACATTCTTCATGATCGCGATCAATTTTGAGAACACGAAGGCGGACGAACGGGTCAAGCTCCCGAAAGACATGCTCGCCAAGCCGCCGGTCGTCAAACCCGAGCATGAACTCGTTCTCAATTTCGGATTTCAGCGGCTTCCCTCGGGAGAAGTGGCCAAATCGGTCCCTGAAGTTTTCTACAATGAACGATTTGTAGAAGTTCGTAACATCGGTCCCGATCTGGAACAGGAACGCCGAGTCATGGAACTGATTCATGGCAAGGAAGTGATCAAAGACGTGACGGTCCTGATTCGTGCCGATTCCGAGGTTCCCGCTGGTCTGGTTCAGGAACTGATCAAAAAATGCCAGGAAGCGGGCTTCACGAAATTCTCGCTGCGTGCCACTGCGGAGGACGTTTGAGATGAAATTGCGAAATCGCTCGAGCGGACCGACGAAAGTCGAAATCCCCATGGCGCCGATGATCGACATCGTCTTTCAGTTGCTGATTTTTTTCATGTTGAACCTGAAAATTGTCGCACCTGAGGGGAATTTCAATATCAACATGCCGATCGCGGCTCCACAGGCCGCTGCGAGTGAACAGAACCTGCCTGATATCAAAGTCAGTCTGGTCTCCGATCGCAGCGGGAATCTGACCCAACTGGTGCTGGGGTCGAAGAATCTGGGGAATGACGACGCCGCTTTCGATCGGCTGAACCGGGAGATCCTGCAGATTATCGGTCGTCCGGGGAATCCACTGACGAAAGATGTGGAAGTGGAGATCGATGCGGACTACGAAACGCAGTACAAATACGTCGTGAAAGCGATCTCAAAATGCACCGGTCGCTATGATCCTGCGTCGAAACAGGTGACGCGGTACGTGGAAAAAATCAAGTTCGCGCCGCCCCACAAACCGAAGGCCTGACATCTGATCAGGGGCGTTCGATTTGCCACTGGCGCCCACGACGATACAATTGCCCCTTCCCCCTGAACCGACTCAGGGGAGCGTCGTTTCACTCAAATGGCTTTTCTCAATGACTTCTGCGGCTGATTCTCACGACTCCAATTCGACCCAGGAAGAACTGATCCTTGTCCTCGATTTTGGCGGACAGACGGCGCAACTGATTGCTCGCCGGATTCGGGATCAGCACGTTTTCTGTCAACTGGTTCGACACGACTTACCTGTCAGCCGGATTCGCGAACTGAATCCAAAGGGGCTGATTCTGTCGGGGGGCCCTGCCAGTGTTTACGAGCCGAATGCGCCGAAAGTGGATCCAGCCCTGTTCGACCTGGGAATTCCGGTCCTGGGGATCTGCTATGGTTTGCATCTGGCCAGTCAGCACCTGGGAGGCAAAGTGTCACCCGGTTCCAAACGTGAGTTTGGGCGGACGGAATGTCGTGTTTTGAGGTCTGACACGCTCATGGCCGGGCTGCCGGAACTCAGCACCGTCTGGATGAGCCACGGTGATCACGTTGAAGATGTCGATGCACACTTCCTTCCGCTGATGGACACTTCCTCCTGTGCTTATGCCGCAGTAAAGCATCGGCAGAAGACGGTTTACGGATTGCAGTTTCACCCCGAAGTGACGCACACCGAGTACGGCGGCCAGTTGCTGTCGAACTTCGTCAAAGGTGTCTGTGGCTGCCGAGGAACCTGGAAAATCAGCTCACTGATCGACCGGGAAGTTCTCGCGATTCGCACACGAGTAGGTAACAAGCGAGTGATCTGCGGTCTGTCCGGCGGCGTCGATTCGTCCGTCGTGGCGGCCATTCTTTACAAGGCGATTGGAGACCAGCTGTCTTGTATTTTCGTGGACAACGGTCTGTTGCGTAAGGGCGAAGCCGACAAGGTGCGTGACCGGTTTCAGAACCACTTCAAGACAGATCTGCATGTGGTTGATGCGAAAGATCGCTTTCTGAGTGAACTTGCCGGGGTGACTGACCCTCAGGAAAAGCGAAAAATCATCGGCCGCGTGTTCATCGAAGTCTTCCGGAAAGAAGCCGAATCAATCCCTGACGCGCACTTCCTGGCGCAGGGAACATTGTATCCAGACGTCATCGAATCCGGCGCCGACATCGATGGCCCCGCTGCCACGATCAAGGCCCACCACAACGTGGGAGGGCTGCCCGAGCAACTTGGATTTGAACTGATTGAGCCATTGCGAGATCTGTTCAAGGACGAGGTTCGCCGGATGGGGCTGGAACTCGGCCTGACCGACGAACTCGTCTGGCGGCATCCCTTCCCCGGCCCGGGCCTCGGTGTCCGATGCCTGGGAGAATTGACGGCACCGCGACTGGCAAAGCTTCGCGAAGCGGACGCCATCGTCATGGAAGAACTGCGTCTGGCCAGTCTTTATCGACAGATCCAGCAGGCCTTCGCCGTTCTACTGCCCGTTCAGTCGGTCGGCGTCATGGGGGACGGCAGAACTTATGAAGAAGTGATTGCGGTCCGTGCCGTTTCGACCGATGACTTCATGACGGCGGACTGGTATCCCCTGCCCTACGACGTGCTGCAGCGGATCTCGACTCGAATCATTAACGAAGTCCGGGGTGTGAATCGAGTCGTTTACGACATCAGTTCCAAGCCGCCCAGCACGATTGAATGGGAATAATTCCCGTCGGCTATCGGGCATCAAACGTGGCGAACGACTTCGACTCGACCACCTGAGGTCCATCGCTTGAGGCGTGAACAATGAGAGCCGCCGTTTGATCGTGCAGGTCAAGCAGCGGCAGGCCTCGTTCCGGTCCCAGAATGCAAATGGCTGTTGCCAGTGAATCTGCAATCGCTCCCTCTGGAGCCACGACGGTAACGCTGCTGCGGTAGGTCAGCCCAAGTCCGGTCTGCGGATCGACGATGTGCGAGTAGCGGACGCCCGCGATTTCCACGAACTGGAAGGCATCGCCCGAGGTTGACACGGCACAGTCCCGCAGCGAGAGCAGTCGGCTGACGGCTCCATTGGGGCGATCCAAGGGTGCTACACCGACTTTCCAGCCTGTGGTGCCGGGGGGAGGATTTCCCGCCACGATGTCGCCGGCGACCGCGACCAGGCTCTGGTCGAAGCCCTGCTCACGCAAGATGCGGCTCATTTCCTGGGCAACGTATCCTTTGGCGATACCCCCAAAATCAAGCCGCATTCCTCGCTTTGTCAGTTTCACCGTCTGCTGGGCGTCGTCCAGAACGAGGAACTTCCATCCGACCGATGATCGGGCTTGCTGAATTTCGTCCTGGGTGGGGAGGACCTTGCGTTTTCGAGACTGTCGCCACAACTGAACAAGGGGACCAATCGTGACATCAAAGGCACCATTGGTCTGGTTCGAAATCTCGATCGACCGTTTCAGCAGGTGAAACAGCTCAGGGCTGACAGCGACGGCTTCGTCCTCGCCAGCCCGTGCGCAAAGTCTCATGACTTCACTGTCAGGTTTGTAGTCACTGAAAATATGATCAAGGTCTTTGACTCGCCGGAATGCGGCTTGAGCGGCTTGGTTTGCTCCGTTTTCGTCGGCAGCATATAGTGTGATCTCAACAATCGTACCCAGATGTGGTTCTGCAAAAGAGTACTTCTCGTCCGCCTGAAGCGGTGCGAGAGCGAAAGAGCAGACCACGCTCACGATCACCGTTCCGAATAGTTTCCAGATTTGAGTTGCCATGTTGTCTATTTCTTCAATCATGAATTCAGCCAGTCACGTGGGCGGGATTCTTCAAAACAATCCCTCGCAGCGCCAGACGAATGAGGGGCCATGTTCGTCCGTTGGTGTGCGTCGATCTTCGATCGACAACTTCAATCCTTCGCGGTGCGTCAAGCAGGCCATTGTCTTCTCTGTCAGCCTGCTGGCGACGTTCGGTATTCTGTTCGGGCAGGATGACCCGGGCGATGCCAAAACCGAAGCGGATATGAAGGAATATACCCAGACGATCCGCAATACCGAAGTCAATTTCAAGATGGTCCCCATCCCCGGTGGCGAGTTCCTGATGGGCAGCCCCGAGGGCGACGAGGGTCGTAACGA
>NZ_DASWWZ010000586.1:0-6328 GCF_036405755.1 Schlesneria sp. | reverse complement strand
GAGTTACTTGTCGACGAGTGACCGGTCCCTCCTGTTTGGACTGGGCAAGTCGACTCAGGTGGACCGTCTAGAAGTTCACTGGCCAACGGGTCAAACGACCTCGCTGGCCAGTGTTTCGTCTTGCCAGCGAATTCTCGTTGTGGAAGACACTTCAGAGTATCAGGTGATGCCAGTCGTGCATCGTGGGTCTGATTAAAGCTTCAGCTCGATCGCGGGCGTTTTGTCCGTGACTTCCACCTCTTTCGGTGTCGTTCTGGTCGACACGTAATCTTTCGAGAACGGAAGGTCTACCTTGGGAGGCCCCTTGCGCATTGCAGCCTTGGCTTGCTCTTCCTGAGACATCTTTGGAGCGTAGCCGAGGACGACTTTGTATTTACCCTTCGCAGCCCCAGCGTGTCCGTTGCTCGCCGTCATTTTGAAGTTACCACTGGCATCCGTGATACCACTCGACGTTAGCGTCCCTGGAGAATTGTTCGTTGCGGGTTGCGGATCGACAGGGACCAACTGGACGCTCACATCTGCGAGTGGTTTGCCACCGACGGTGAGGTTTCCAGTGACAGGGAACAATGGTGGACCGGCTGGACCCGAAGAGCTACAGCCAATGAGGCCGGCCAGACAAAGCAGACTGAACAAACGCGCGGACATAGAAATTCTCCTGAAAGGAATCCAATGGTGTCTTGTTGCGGTGAATTAGAGGGACGTGCGGTAATCTTAGCTGTGGAGGCGGCACAATTCGAGTCATTGCTGTGGACCGGTGATTCGTGAACGCAGGGCGGTGACGACTTCCGCATCCTCGATCAGTTCGGCCAGGGTCATCAGGCTGGTACGAAACTGAAAATCATCGAAGGCCTCGGAAGAACGGTTCATTTCCATGATCATCTTCGACAGCGGGACACTGACCTCATAGAGCTTGAAAAATCGTTGAGACTCTTCTGCCTTACCCAGCCGCCGGCAAATGTCATGAATCTGAAAATGAACCTTCCACCAATAGGGATCAATGGCGTAAGCGCGGAGCGCCAACTCCAACGCGGATTCGAAATCATTTTCAACATCGGCTTTCCAGGCTCTCGCACGCCAAATTCGAGCATCTCCGTCGGCTGCTTCCTGCGGTACCGAAGCAAGCAGCCGACTCACTTCATCAATGTTTCCATCTTCGATGGCGAGGTTAATAAAGTAAGCCAGTAGTTCCAGGTTGTGTGGGTACCGTTGCAAAAGTTCCGTCGCCTCTGGAATGTGCGCATAATTCTCGGCTTCTTCCAGATTCGACTTGGCTTCAGACATGTAGATCTGCATTGCACGAGCGACCTGGAACGTTTCGTCGTCAGGATTCCCTTCCAGCCAGAATGAGTTGTTACGATAAAGCGATGCACCGTAGAACCAGCTTGCGCTCGCGAGATAAACATACGCTTCCGGGGATTCACGACGGACACGGATTGCTGCTCGAATTCGTTTGACCAGTTCCGCACGTTGAAGCGTCATGGCTGCAAAAAAGATGGACTGCTTGTGTGCGAGCAGAACACGCGGATCGAGCGAGATGATTTCGTCACAGGTCTTAAGGCCGTCCCATGGCCGATTCAGATACTCAAACTCCAGTCCCGCTTTTCTCGCCAGAGAAGGAATTGCGCGCCGGTCCGTTCTGGGAATGCTACCAAGACACTTGGCCATCAGCTTCCAGTCCTGAACTTCTTCCGCCGCTTCCGCTCGAAACAGCCAGGGTTCTGCACGCTGGGGTTCCAGGTAGGACCATCGCTCAGAGGCCTTCGCCAGCTTGTCCCACTGCGAGTTTCGTGAAGCTTCATAACAGAGCGAGGCCAGCGACTTGACAGTTTTGGCCTGCCAGACCTGATGTCCCCAATACGCGAGCGGTACGACCAGCAGGATGATCAGCATGACCCAGATTGATCGGCGGTTTCTAACCCCAGCGGTATGCTTCATTCCTGGTCTCGCCGTTTCACGGTTGCTCACTTGTCGACAGGGGGATTTCGTGGCTCGTACCACATCGCAAGGACTGGGCCCGATCGACTGACTCAATCTTACTCCGTTGCCGAAGATCGGGGTTGTTGAATCAGCATCATCGAATCTGCTGTGACATCGGGAATCTGCTGCACGGTACCGTCCGGCCAGCGAATCTCCAGCGAACACGGGCTGGAATCGTCGCCCAAGCCGAAGATGAGAGCAGGTTCATGTGCGGAACAGTAGCTGTTCCCCCCCAGCATCTGCTGGGTCAGAGTTTTTTCTCCCTGTCGCAGGGTCACACGTACCCCGACACCGCGACGATTTGTGTTGCACTGAAATCGAAGCTTTAACCAATGCCCTCGAACCGATTCATTGCGCAGCAGCGCCGTCGGCGAGTTTTGATGCACGACAGCCAGGTCCCAGTCACCATCGTTGTCAAAGTCGCCAGAGGCCACTCCGCGCCCGAGTCCTTTTCGCTGAAAGTAGGGTCCTGCGATCTGAGAGAACTCGACAAAACGCGTCCCCGCAAAGGAGAAGAGCTGAGCGGGCATTTCATGCAGGTCCCCCTGAGAGCTCCAGTCATCAATATGACCGTTCGCGATAAAAATGTCTTCGCGGCCATCCTGGTTAAAGTCCGTCATCACCGTTCCAAACCCGAGAAAGGGAATGACAGGGGTGTGGAGGCCGACCAACCCCGTTACGTCCTGAAAGCCCGTCGGTCCCAGGTTCTTGTAAAGCGTGTTCGATTCTTTGGTGAAGTGGGTGCTGTAGAGATCCAGCCAGCCGTTATGGTCGAAATCCCCGGCAGCGATTCCCATACTGGCCTGGGGATGTCCTTCGCGGCTGACCGCACAACCCAGCAGCATTGCCATTTCAGAGAACTGACCATGGCCCTGATTGATGAACAGGAAATTCGGAGAAGTGTCGTTCGTGACATAAATATCGGGCAGGTTGTCGTTGTTAAGATCTGCAATCACCACTCCCAGACCCTTGTTCTCAGGTCCGAACAGGCCCCGCTTTTCAGCTTCAGCCGTGAATGTCCCGTCTCCCTGATTGAAATAGCACTCGTCCGGAACTCCCGTCATGTTCTTGGGATGGCAAGTGCCGGGACGACCATCCGCGCGGAGGCACGGAACGGGGTTATGTACGTCGTAGTCCACATAATTGCAGACGTACAGGTCGAGATCACCGTCGCCATCGAGATCACCCCAGGCAGAGCTTGCGCTCCAGAGGGGATTCGCAACTCCGGCGGAGTTTGCAATCTCGATGAACGTCCCATCTCCCATGTTACGGAACAGGGAGTTGGGTCCTACGTTGGAAACATAGACATCATCGAATCCATCGTCATCGAAATCGGCGACAGAAACGCCCTGACTGTATTGCGACTCGTGGATCGTCGCAGGAACAGTAACCCGTTCAAACCTCCCCGGTTCCACTTGCCGGAAGAGTTGATCGAGAGGTTGAGTATCACTGGAAGGATCGACCGGATTTCCCCCCTGGCAGAGATACAGATCAAGCAGATGGTCTCCGTCGTAATCAATCCAGCCCGCTCCACCTCCTGTGGCTTCCACCATCAGGACTTTTCCCTGTTCGCCGTTATCGTAAACGAAGTTCAATCCCGACTGTTCGGCAACATCGGCGAAGACAGGGTTGGCGATCGGTTGCTCAGACCGTGGTCTGTTAACGGTCGATTCGGGCGCCCCCTTTGTTACTGAAACCGTAGAGGTCGAAGAATCAACAGGGGCTGTGGAGGTCTTGGACGTACAACCGCAGACCGCCCAGACGCAGATACCAAGATGAAACCAGCGCGGCATGTCCCCGCATCCCGTGGACTTAGATGATGTCGTGATGAATGTGAGCTGCAGAAAAGAGAGAATCTCGCCCCGCATAGGGGCGAGATTCATGTCTGGAACTCAGCAGAGGATGGAGTGAACCACCTTCTAGAATTCGCCAACTGTTTCCGAGTTACCGCGGGTCGAAATGGCCTGCAGCGTGACACCCGAAATGCTGTCGCTGATAAATCGCACAGCGCCGTCACACATCAGGACGTGAGCCCCACCGACGTGAGTGCTGCTAATGCCGTGACATTTGTGTGAGTCATGGCCGGCAACCATGCTTCCGTCGAGGTTGAACGAGAAGTTCTGGTTGACGAGGTGCGCGGCCGTCGAGATGGCCATAGGGCTGGCCCAGGCAGCATCGCCAGAAACGCTGGCTGGTCGGCGAGGACCGGAAGCGAAATGCTGGTCTTCCATGATCAGAATCGTGTTCGAGGTTCCATCGGTAATGTCGCGCATCTTCGCGGTGCCGAGCAAACTGAAAACGCCATTCTCACGACAGAGATAAGCGGTCTCGTACATTGAGGCCCAGATGGCTTGGCCGACAATTTCAGTTCCGCCACCGTTACGCGGAGTTGGAACGGCGGGACAGTCGCGCCAGTCACCGTAGGTGAATCCCATGTTTCCAACGTAATCAGTACGTCCCGAGGTATTTCCGGGAACGGAAGGTTGGCCCCCACCAGCAGCACCGACGTCGACATAGACGAGTGAAGTCTGTGGGTTGCTGGGGCACATGAAAGCTGCCATGCCGCGCTGTGCCAGCAGTCCATTGTAGCTGCTACCCCATCCAGGGATTCCACTTGGAGCATTGGCAGACAGGTTGTCGGTGAAGTTGAACTGGTTGTACAGAGGAGCCTGGTCAATGTATGGCAGAGCCATGATCATCCAGCCGAAGCTGCCAGGGCCCCCTTGCCAGGAACTACTTCCCTGCCAAGCCTGGATTGCTCGTCCATCGGTGTTCTGCGGGAACTGACCTGCAGTGTCATGATAGTTGTGGCAGGCCAATCCGAGTTGCTTGAGATTGTTCTTACATTGTGTGCGGCGGGCTGCCTCACGAGCCTGCTGCACAGCGGGCAGCAGCAAAGCGATCAGAACTGCGATGATCGCGATGACGACCAGGAGTTCGATCAGGGTGAATCCACGAAAACGAGTCTTCATTTGTCTAGATTGCTCCGCGTTAACGATGTCGCCAAATATCGCGACTCATACAGTCCTGTCCTCCACGTTGAAGGACACCCATCAGGTGAGCTCAAGGCAACCAATCAGTCGAATGAGAAAGAGAAAATTGCGCTGCTGGTTTTGAGCTGCCTTTCGAACGTCACAGCGGCACGATGTAAATTGCGGCGCGCTGTGATCTTTTCGACCAACCTGAGTTCCTTCGGTAATTCTCAATAGAAACTTCGGATAAGTCAAGGAGAGACGTGTGATGGCCGAAGTCCTTCGGGGAATTCCGTTTTTTTCCGTGCGACCAACCTTGAAATTCGGGTGGAGTTTGTTTCGGTCTGAGTGCGGTCGCGATTCAAATGTTCTTCTGGAGTGTCAGAATCGCACTGGAAACCCGTGAACTTTCGCTGCCCATCATTTGAAAATCCCTTGTCCGGATGGTATCCCACCTTATCTCTGCGGCGCCACGCGGTCCCCTGATTCCCGTCTGGCCACGTCTCACGAGAACGTCACTCACCGTCAATTTGCGACTAAACTACAGAACGGAGTTCTAGCGGATGAGTTCAGACACTCCTCCACAGCAACGAGATTTCGACAACGGAGAAGCACCACGGAAGAAGCGAGGAGTGCCCGAAGGACTCTGGATTCAATGTGATTCCTGCAAAAGTACGGTGTACCGAAAGCAAGTCGAACAAAATCTTTATCTGTGCCCTGATTGCAACCACCATTTCATCGTTCCTGGCCGGGTTCGCATTCAACAACTGCTCGACGAAGACAGCTTCGAAGAATGGTTCACCAACCTCGCTCCGAAAGATCCGCTGGGGTTTGTTGATTCCAAGCCTTACAAGGTCCGTTTGCTGGCGGAACAGAAGAAGACCGGCTTGAAAGACGCGTGTATTGCAGGCCGAGGTTACATGCGAGGGCGACCGCTGGTCTTCGCCCTGACGGACTCTTCTTTCATCATGGGAAGCATGGGATCTGTGGTTGGTGAAATGCTGACGCGGTCCGTCGAGGAAGCCACCCGACTCAAGTTGCCTTTGGTGATCGTGAGCGGATCCGGGGGTGGTGCTCGAATGCACGAGGGGATCCTCTCTCTCATGCAGATGGGGAAAGTCAGTGCCGCACTGGCTCGGTACCAGTCTTCAGGGGGGCTTTTTATCTCGGTACTGACCAACCCGACCATGGGGGGGGTCGCGGCGAGTTTCGCATCGCTGGGTGACATTACCCTGGCCGAACCGAAAGCCCTCGTTGGTTTCGCGGGTCCACGGGTTGTCCGGGCTACCTGCAAAATCGATCTTCCTGCGGGATTTCAGACAAGCGAATTTCTGTTGACACATGGTTTTATAGACAGGATCGTCCCACGCCCTGAGCTG
>NZ_DASWWZ010000585.1:0-2972 GCF_036405755.1 Schlesneria sp. | reverse complement strand
CAGTTGTGGATGCAGGTGACGGCTGCCGCCTCGCTGCTGGCCGCGGCGTTCTTCGTCCTGCACAGCGGTCTGTCACTTGAGGTCAGCTATGCCGTGATGACATGCGTCGGTACGGCCCTGGGTGTGATTGATCTGCTGCTGTTTCGGAAGGTTTTCGAACCTCCCGTGAAGCAGGTTCCCTCACCCCGGCTCTGGTCGGTGCTGGCCGAACCGTTCCGCAATTGTGAATTTCGCCGCTACATCGGCTTCATGTGCTTCTGGAACTTCGCCGCCATGGCGGGTGCCCCCTTCATCAGCCTTTACCTGCTGGCAGAAATCGGCATGGACCTGTTCCATGTGCTGATGCTCTGGACGATCTCGTGGATTGGGGGAGCAATGCTTTCCCGAACCATGGGGCGATGGGCCGATCTGCACGGATCACAGCCGGTACTCGTGATGTGTGTCGCCCTCAAATCGAGCAACATGCTGGCGTTACTCCTTGTTCCGCGTTCTCCGACCATCGCCTTCTGGGTGCTGACGCCGTGCTTCATGCTCGACGCGGTGCTGAATGCGGGAATTCTGATCGCGAACAATGGATTCATGATCAAAAATTCGCCCACCGAAAACCGCACGATGTACATCGCGGCGACCACGGCGATTGCCGGAATGGTCGGCGGGATCACCTCGATCCTGGCAGGGTGGATGATGCAGGTGCTCACGGGATTCCACGTGGAGATCCTGGGTTTCTCGATCGAGAATTTCCAGATCATGTTCCTGGCCAGCATCGTACTCCGTTGGGTGGCTTTCTACCTGACACGCTACGTCTCTGAGCCGAGTGCCCGCCATACGTGGGATGTCGTTACGGAAATCGCCAACGGAATCCACGAGCAGTTTTCCAGAAGATTGTCCGAGACCCTGCCAACGGCCCAGACGGCGATCAAGCCCATGGTCATCGCGCATCCGGCACTCGCAACGTCCGCGTTGCCCGAACGGGATGTCGCGACGACTTCGCTGCCGCACCGCCGGGTTCCCGCCCCTCAGCGAGCCCGCAGCCCGAGAAAACGGCAATCGCTCCCGTCTTAGAAAGCGTTCGTGGAATTCGTCCCTGGTGGCAGTCACACAAGCGGGGATCATCCCTTGTGTGAGAAGCTCGCTCAGGCGGAGTACCTCAAGGCCCAAGGTCGAGAAGCTTTGCTTCCTCTCGACCACGTGCTTTTTTGCGACAGAGCCCTGCGACAGAGCCGATCGCTCGGCAGCGTGAGAAAAGTCACGGTATGTGGTGGGAACACCTACCGCCCCGATTCGCCGGGGATTGATTCGTTTTCTGGCAAACAGGCCATCGACGGCACAGGTCCGATGCCGATGAGGACCTGTCGATTGAGTGTCCGATTGTGTACTCTGGTACCCCTCGCTTGTTTCGCCTTGCCCACAGTTCCATTGGGGAATCAGAGGGCGGGCAACGTCAGATGATACGCGACTCGACTCCCTATCAGGACGGCCTACCGTGGAATATCGCACGCTTGGAAACACCGGTCTCAAACTGTCAGCTCTCAGTTTCGGTGCATCGTCGCTGGGAGCCGAGTTTCGCCCGGTCGAGATCAGCGAGGCGATTGCGTCTGTCCCCGCGGCGCTGGATGTCGGAATCAACTTTATCGATACGTCGCCGTTCTACGGGCGAGGAATGTCCGAGGTGTTGCTCGGTCCAGCCCTGAAAGGAATTCCGCGGGACCGATACATCCTCGGCACCAAACTGGGGCGCTACGACAAGGCTCATTTCGACTTTTCGGCTCGCCGCGTCATGGAAAGCGTGGACATCAGCCTGCACCGGATGGGCGTCGATTACCTGGATATCTGCCTGTGCCATGATATCGAATTCGTGGAGATGCAGCAGATTATTGACGAGACTCTTCCCGCGCTGCTCAAGATCAAGCAGCAAGGCAAAGTCCGGTTTATCGGGGTGTCGGGATATCCCATGAAGATCTTCAAATTCATCCTCGACCAGACCAATCTCGACGTCGTGCTCTCGTACAACCACTACACCTTGCAGAACACCATGTTTGGGGATCTGGTTCCGTATCTGAAATCGAAGCATGTGGGGATCATGAACGCGGCCCCGTTTTCGGCACGCCTGTTGACGAATGATCCGCTACCCGCCTGGCACAAGGCGACCCCGGGAGTTCGGCGAATCGCGAAAGCCGCAGCAGATCACTGCGCCAGTCGCGGAACCGACATCGCTAAACTGGCACTGCAATTCTCACTCGCTAATCCCGATATGACGACCTGCGTCACCGGCTCGGCACGTCCCGAGCGAATTCGGGAGTGGGCACGTTGGGCGGACGAACCGATCGATCTCACACTGCTCGCAGAAGTTCAGGCCATTCTCAAACCGATTCATAACTGGTTCTACATCGAAGGGCGGCCGGAAAATAACGACCCTCAGCCTGGCGCCGGGCATGCTTCGCACTCGTGTGGTTGAATCAAGGGAGTTGAATCCCGCGACAGAACGGCGAAACGCGCCAACGATTCATCGCGCCCCGGCGTAGAACTGATTCCGCTGCATTTTGGAGCCCGGTCGGCAGAATTTGCTGTTCGGCCGGGTAACTACCTGATCTCTCACAGTTCCGTTCGCTTCGTCGATGGGTTTCACTCAAAAGGCCGGACAGAGTGAGCCGAGATCACTTCACCAATTCGATGACGCCGCTGGCGGCCGACTCGCGGTGTCGGGAACATCAAGATTGGCCGACGTGATATTCGGGAAATGCGACTAATTCCGATAAACAGCGTTTGGCGGTGTGATATCCGTGGGGAAAGGTCCTTTTATTTGGGCAAAAGACCACTGGATCGGCACTTGGTTACTTAAAACAATGGTAGGCGGATTGACCCCGCCTCTGAGATTTGTGATGATCTTGTCCCGTTCAGGAGGCAACTTCGAGACGCGGCAGCATCCTTAAGCTGCACGCAGAAATCTCTTCTCACGATCCTTTACGGACAAA
>NZ_DASWWZ010000584.1:0-2297 GCF_036405755.1 Schlesneria sp. | reverse complement strand
CAATCACAGTGCCTGAGCAAAATCATCCACAGCGCTCAGTCGTAAACAACTGGGAATTCCGTGGTTACGACACTCGACTTTCAGTGCATCCACATCATAAATTTTACAATTGTTTGTAAAATTTGTGGGTAATGACAAGGTCTGGGATTGCTCGGAGCCCTGGGCGGCTACTCTCTTCGAGTCGGAACCGGGCGTGCAGTTGCGTCAAAGGTCGTGCCTTCAGCTCAGTTTCCGTTGTTGGGACTGCTTGTGTGGGTTGTTTGGGTTGTAGCGATTGCTCAGGATTTTGGGTGATGGTTCGTCCTTCCAGTCACCCTCGTGCAGGGGGAAGCGACGGCCTGCCGCCACGTGCGGGCTACCGGGGCATCAATATGTTCAAAGAACATCGTCCCTGCACCCGTTCCAGTTCATTTTCTCCGGGGACCCGATGTCCGATTTTCCCTGACCTCTGTTCGATTCATTGCCTCTGCGCGGTTTCATGAGCCTGTTTTGCGAATCGTTAAGACCTGGAATTGACTCTGTTTTGATATTTCCAGGTTGGCTGTCTTAAAGGCCGCAGGCTCGGAAAAGTTTCCCAAATCAGCAGCTCCCCTACAGCTGGGATCAGTCCTCTCACTGGTACGTGTTGACGTGGCATTTCTCTGACGGGCTTGAGTCGTTTTGCTGTCGGGATGACGCAGGTCTGCTCGCTGTCGTTGATTGTGCGATGTGTGACGCATCAACGGAGCATCACGTGTGAAGCGGAGTTATCGAACGTGTGGAATAGACGGGACCAGTCGTACCAGTTGTATGGGGTTTGTCGGGTGTAGTTTTCAGACAAGAGATTCGTACTGAGCCAGTGAAAGCGTTCTTGCCAAGCGTAGGAAGCCGATCTGCTTTTAAAGCAGAACCTCGAAGGTCACCGACCACCTAATACGGTTTCGAACTTGAACTGAGAGCAGGACTGGACAAGACGTGCGGACATACAAAATCCAAGTGAGCACTCTGATCTTTAGTGCATGCCTGACGACGATGGCCTGGGGAGGTAGTGAGGGTCATCCGGCCCCCCCTTACAACCTCGCAAGTGTCGTCCCCATAAAAGAAAAATCGGAAGTCAGGCAAGTCAATTTTTCGGCTACAGAGTCACCGGGATTGACGGAGCAGGCTGTGGGGGGGGATTCACCCGCCTATCTGACTCCGGAAGGTTTGCCTCCGCTGTCACAGGTCACACCCGCCGCGCCAGCGGCTCCTGTCGCCTCGTCGAATTTCGATGAAATTTTCGACGGACCTGGCTACGAGTGGCAGGTGCTTCCTGTGGGGCTGATGTACAAGGCCTATCTGGCGGGTGAAAAAGAGTCTCGAATGGCGTCTGTCTTCTACGCGGCAAATGGGCGTAAAGGAGCGATCTGGGAGAACACTCTCGGTGCTCACGTCGGCCTTTTGCGTTACGGAACGACGAACTCGGTGAACCCCCAGGGCTGGCAGTTCGACCTCGAAGGGGCGGCGATGCCCCGTGTGGACATGGGACACGAGGATGACCTTGAGGCGGTTGACTTCCGCGCGGGATGGTTGATCACTCATCGTCGAGGTCCCAACGCATTTAAAGCGGGCTACTACCATCTCAGTTCGCATGTAGGGGACGAGTACCTGATCCGCAACATCGGTTTTGAACGTCTTAACTATGTTCGAGATTCGCTGATCATTGGTTGGACACGCGATGTCATGAGTCCCAATCTGCAAGTCTATGGTGAGATTGCCTGGGCCGTGTTTGCTCAGGACGGCGCTCAACCGCTGGAACTGCAGTATGGTATTCAGTATTCCCCGTTGGTTTTCGGTCTGCACGGGGCACCGTTCGCAGCGATCAACGGTCACACACGACAGGAGTTCAACTATACCACCAGCATTAGCGTCCAGGCTGGATGGCAATGGCGCGGGGTGTCGAATCACACACTGCGAACGGGTGTCAGTTATTACGAGGGGCCCTCGATGCAGTGGTCATTCGTGGGACAATCAGAACGGATGATCGGTGCGGGGATCTGGTTCGACTTCTGATCTGAATTGAGTCCAACGTTGCTCCGAATCGAGACCTCCACCTGACATACTGAAGATCAGTGCGATTGGAAGAAAAGTTGTTTCACACGTCACCCCGGTGGTCGCATGTTTGCGACCACCGGGGTTTCTGCTGTGCGCCTGGCATGTTGTGTTTCTCGGAGATGCAAGTTCTCTACGGGCCGTGATGACCGGAACCGTGAGCTGTAGGACAGGGTGCCCGCCGCGAGGCGGGATCTGAAGGGAGCCGAAAGCGAAACTTGGACTCG
>NZ_DASWWZ010000583.1:0-2543 GCF_036405755.1 Schlesneria sp. | reverse complement strand
CGAGTCCAAGTTTCGCTTTCGGCTCCCTTCAGATCCCGCCTCGCGGCGGGCACCCTGTCCTACAGCTCACGGTTCCGGTCATCACGGCCCGTAGAGAACTTGCATCTCCGAGAAACACAACATGCCAGGCGCACAGCAGAAGGCCCCGCACTGAATGAACAGCGCGGGGCCTCTTTGATTCTCAGCTCAATCACTTGATCGAGAATTAGAGAACTCGTGTCAGCCCTGGTACCGCGATCGGGTAGTAACCTTCCGCGTTCGCCTTGACGGGTGGCTCGGCATCCCAGGTGTAGCTCTTGGGGGCCAAGCTGATGTTCGACTTGATGGCGTCGTTCCAGGTGATCTCTTTACCGGAGTAAGTACACATCCGGCCAAGAACAGCCGTCATCGAACTATAGGCTCCATTGTCCGCTTCATTGAATTCGGTTCCATTCCGAATGGCTGCGAACAGGTTGTCATGCTCGACTTCGTACGGGTTCTTGGATTTCTCCGTGAACCGCCATTCCATTCCCTCGGCATTGATCGAGCCGGCAGGATTAGAGGTTCCCTTTGATCCGTGGACGAACTCAGAGACACGATTGAAGCATCCGGGCATCTGACGGCACTGGCTGAACATACAGGTTCCGTCAGCATACTCGTATTCGACGAAGTGATGGTCGAAGATTTCACCATACTTCTTATCGGTACGAACCTGTCGGCCCCCCATGCCGCTCGCCTTGACCGGATACTCCGCCTCTTTGTCCGCCCCACCTTTGACCCAGTTACAGACGTCCAGATTGTGGATGTGCTGTTCACAGATGTGGTCGCCGCTCAGCCAGTTGTAGTAGTACCAGTTGACAATCTGATACTCCATTTCTGACCGACACTGCTCGCGCGTCTTGCGGGGATCCCAAGGGGTGGTCCCGTTCCAGTAGGCTCGCAAGGCGATGATCTTGCCGATCGCCCCGTCCTTAATCCGCTTGATCGTTTCGAGGTAACCCGCGTCGTGATGTCGCTGAAGTCCAACACCGACCTTCAGCTTCTTTTCCTTGGCGATCTTGTTCGCTTCGATCACCTGGCGAACACCAGGAGCGTCAACAGCGACGGGCTTTTCCATGAAGACGTGCTTGCCAGCTTTCACCGCATATTCGAAGTGAATCGGGCGGAAGCCAGGGGGAGTTGCCAGAATCACCAGATCGACACCGCTGTCGATCACTTTCTGGTAAGCGTCCAGACCATCAAAGATCTTCTCTGCGGGAACCTGAACCCGCTCACCTTTGGGACCCAGGCCATTCTTGATGCTGTCGACGGCATTGCGTCCATTCTCAGGAAAAGCATCCCCAACAGCGGTCAGTTTGACGTTCCCGTTTGTCGAGAGTGCCTGTCCTGCTGCACCGGTACCTCGTCCACCGCAGCCGACCAACCCCACCTTGATTGTATCGTCACCCCCAGCAAACAGAGTGCTGCTGAAACCGGCAGGGACAACCAAAGATGCACCAACACCCGCCAGTGTGGATGTCTTTAGAAAATCGCGCCGTGATGCGACGTCATGAGATTGATCTGATGGATTCATGCTCGACTCCTGGTGTGATGTACTGCTCAGCGAAAACGTACGACCTGCTCACTCAATGGAAAGAGACGCGAAGACACCTCTGACTTTTCAAGATCTCATACTGAATCGGTAACCCGAACGAACCAGCTTCACTCGATCGTGATTCGCGGCTTGACACCCTTCGGAACGACAGCGTCCAGACGCAGATTCTTGCGTTCTTCTTCGCTGGGGGTCCGCAATGGTCGAACAACACGGAAGCCAACCCACAGGGCGTCGGTCATGTACCATGCGCTCTTGGGGTTTTGTGGATCCTGCTGTTTCCACTCAGGATCAGACGCCAGTCGTGCGGCGCTGCGGGCGTGTAACGCACCACGATCCCATGCCCCCCCTCGAGCCACGCGAGGATACTCGTCATCAGCCAGGCACAGAGGGAATTTCACAGCTTCGTTTGGCTTGAATTTCCCGTAGAAATCAGGCTCGTACTTATCCTGGACCCACTCTGCCACGTTGCCGTGCATGTCGTACAGGCCCCATTGATTCGGCTTCTTTTTTCCGACTTTATGATACTTGGCCGATCCCTTCTCGGCACTGTTCTCTTCGTACCAGGCATACTCTCCGAGCTGCGAGGAATCATCGCCAAAGTGGTAAGCCGTTGTCGTACCGGCGCGGCAGGCATATTCCCATTCCGCCTCGGTTGGCAGACGGTAATAGCGTCCGGTCTTTGCGCTCAGCCACTCGCAATAGGTCTTCGCGGCATGCTGGGTCATGCAGATCGCGGGATATCCGCCGTCTTTGCCCATTTCGAATGACATGTCGGTATACGGATTGGTCGGCTTGGTGATCGCGTCGGCAGCTTTTTCCAGAGGACCGGTTTCAGCGCCACCGAAATCACGAAGAGCACGCTCCAAACGGATTGACCAGAGTTCAAATTCGTCCCAGGTCACTTCGGTGCTGCCCATCCAGAACGGCTCTAGCTTCACCTTATGCTGTGGGCCTTCGTCTTCGTTACGAC
>NZ_DASWWZ010000582.1:0-4820 GCF_036405755.1 Schlesneria sp. | reverse complement strand
TCGAGAAGCCCAGGGCCCCCATGGCGGCAAATGCGCCAATCAAGGTCACCGGGACGGTCGTTGCAGGAATCAGCGTGGCTCGCCAGTCCTGCAGGAAGACCAGAATCACCACCAGCACCAGTACACCTGCTTCGGCCAGTGTCTTATAAACCTCGTGAATTGACTCATCGACGAAGATTGTCGTATCGAAGGGAATTTCGGCCTTAATCCCCTCGGGGAAGTTCCGTTCCAGTTCGTGCATCGCTTCTTTGACGTTCTCGGCCACGCGAAGTGCATTTGCTCCCGGCAACTGATAGACGAGCAAACTTGCCGCCGGGCGTCCGCCGATCTCACACCACTGGTCGTAGGTCTGAGCCCCCAGTTCGACGCGGGCGACGTCCTTCACCCGCGTCACTCGCATCCCGGAGCGATCGTCCGAAACCGACTTGATGATGATATTTTCAAACTGAGACGGATCGCTCAACCGCCCTTGAACCATCACGTTGTACTGAAAGCCCTGTTCACGGGGCGTTGGCGCCTGGCCTACCTGCCCCGCCGCAACCTGCACATTCTGTTCGCGAATCGCAGCCAGAACGTCTTCTGTGGTCAGGTTACGTGCCTTCAGCGAATCCGGACTGATCCAGATTCGCATGCCGTAAGTACCGCCACCAATGACCTGCACATCGCCAACCCCATCCAGCCGAGTCAGCGCGTCTTTGACTCGCAAAGTCGCAAAGTTACTCAGATACAGGTCATCATAGGTTCCGTCTGGCGAAATCAGTGACGCAACGAGAGTGATGTTCGTCGATTGTTTCTTGGTCGTGACCCCTTGCCGCTGCACTTCCTGAGGAAGTCGCGGCATCGCGACGGCAACACGGTTCTGGACCAGAACCTGAGCGTCGTCGAGGTTCGTTCCCACCTCGAAGGTGACGGTCAGCGTGTAAGAGCCGTTACTCGAACAGGACGAGGACATGTAAAGCATGTTCTCGACACCGTTGATTTCCTGCTCGATGGGGCCTGCGACCGTATCGGAAAGAACTTCCGCATTGGCACCTGGATAGACCGCCGCCACTTGCACGGTAGGGGGTGTAATTTCGGGATACTGCTCAATCGGCAGCGAGATCCCCGCAACGATACCGACCAGCATCGTGACGATGGCGATCACATTGGCGAAGATCGGCCGCTCAATAAAGAACTTCGAGAACATAATCGTCTGCTGGCAAGAGGTACGGGGCGACCATAAGAATTACGCGGTCATGCTGCGAACGGGACAACGACGGCGGTGCAGGAATAAATCCCGATCAACGTCGACCAGCACCTGTCGTTAACGACACGGTCGCGGGCGCGGGTTCTGTTTTCGGAGAGACCTTGGCACCAGGTCGGGCTCGTAACAATCCGTCGACGATCAATTGGTCACTTAACGAAATCTGTCCTTCGACGACTCGCAAGCCATCGACAGAGACGCCCGTTCGCACGGGGCGGTATTCCACGGTCCCATCCGCCGCGACCACCAGTAGATACTGGCCCGACTGATCTGTTCCGAGCGCCCGCTCGGGAACCAGCAGGGCATCCACTCGTTCAACGACAGGAATTCGCATCCGCACGAACATTCCGGGGAGCAAGCTTCGGTCCTCGTTCTGGAACACGCCTCGCACACGTAGCGTTCCGGTCCCGGCATCAAGCCCGGGATCGGTGTAGTTAATCTGGCCCTGTGCAGGGAACCCGTTTTGACTGGCCAGCCCCAGTTCAACAGGAACTGGCTCGGCCTCGGAATCGGTGCTTTCGGATCCGAATTTTGTCAGCGCGGGGGTCCGCAGAACATCGGATTCGCTGATCGTCGCGTAAGCGTAAATCGGATTCATCTTGACGATGGTGGCGAGCACCGACGATTGTCCGTCACCGACCAGGTTTCCGATATCGACATTGATGTGACTGATCCGACCATCGATCGGTGCCGACATGCGGCAGTAGCTGAGATCCAGCTGCGCATTCTGAACCGCGATCTTGGCTGACTCGACCTGCGCTTCGCAGGTCAGAATGGTGGTCTCGTAGGTGGCCAGTGCCTGCTCCAGATTCGCCTTCGCCGATTCCAGATCGGCATCGCGTGACTTGCGTGTCGAGGATGCCTGATCCATGTCTGACTCAGTTGCGATCTGCTTCTGGAACAGTCCGCGAACGCGCTGTTCTTCCTGGCGTGCCAGTCGCACTTCCGATTCACTCAGATTCACACGAGCTCGGGCCACTTCGCGAGATTTCGAAACGGTGGCCTGCTGCAGGGCCGCTTGTGCTTCGCGCAGGCGCGTCCGGGCGGCATCCAACTGGATCTGGAAGGTCTCTTCGTCGATCACCAGAAGCAGTTGGCCTTTCTTCACTTCGGCACCTTCCACGAAGTGCTTCTCTTTCAGAAAGCCTTTGACGCGAGCCCGAATCTCAACCGTCTCCATCGGCTGCGTCATACCGCTGAATTCCAGATACTCGGTCACCGTCCGTTTGATCGGATTACTGACGGTCACTTCGGGAGGGGGAGGCTCGATATAGGCATTCGGCGCACCGCAGCCCGCAGCAGCCATCGCCAGCCAAAGTGCCATTCCCGTCTTTCGTATAGACACGATTCGTCTCCCAGTTAGAATTGACCGCCCGGTCAATACAATTGACCGAACGGTCAATATCTTATACATGGATGAACGTGCGTCAATCCTGGTTTGACCGTCAGCACCCCAATAAGCCGCATCATCAATTACCGGTTACGTGTGAAGCCCCCGCAAGACTTTGCACGGTGCAAACCAAGGTGGGACAGTCACGGCAGGCACTTGGTTCGCACTCCTCCTTGATAATTCACAAACGCCTGTGGAAAAATATGTTGCGGCGAGACGATTGGCGTACACTTCTTGACACCATTGGCCTGTCGTTTTAGCATTTGTCTCCCGATTCGAACTGGAGTTCCCCATGACGCAGGTGAGTCGACGCGTTCGAGACCCTGACGCCGTCCGCACGACCGTTCTCGACTCTGCGCTGGAATTGTTCGCACGATACGGCTTTGCCGATACGTCACTGCGCGAGATTTCTCGCCATTCAGGCGTCTCGCACCCTCTGATCCTGCACCACTTCGGCAGCAAGGAAGAACTCTATTCGTCAGTGAAGCGTAGAGTGGTGGAGGGCTATGCACAGCGATTTCCCGCCGCAGCCCGCGCGATCAATCGTCCCATCAATCTGCGTGCAGAGATGAAGCGGATTCTGACCTATGTAGGGGAAAATGAACTCGCCATGAAGCTCTGCGCGCGAACGCGCGTCGATGGAGACCACCAGGTCTGGCCAGGCGAACCAGACCTTCTCAACCTGATCCGGCAGCGGATCGAAGTGGCACAACAGAAGAAGCTCATTCGCGACGACCTGGACGCCCAGCAGCTCAGCGTCATGATTCTGGGGATTGTCTTCTTCTGGCTCGACAACCGCCTGCATTTCGCTGAGCGGTTTGGTAAGCCTGTTGACAATGATTCTTATATCGACACAGCAGTCAAAATGATCGAAGAGGGACTGCTCGTCCGCACTCCCAAAAGAACTGGCAAACACAAATCTTCGCCTGATCTTGATCCGTGAAGCGGTAAAAGCCGTTAGTATTCTTCCTTACCTCAGCAACGGGAGACGGCAGCAACCGGAATGGACGAGGTTCGTGCGCGACGCTGGCTCGACCGTCAACATACCAACCCGCCACACCACACCCCCTCTACAAGGCGAGTGAGCATGCGAAACCCTCCTGATCCCACCACATCTGTCAACGCGGCGGGAAGACTGGTGGCGGGAACATTCGGGTTTGCCTTCGCAGGAATTGGGATTTCCGTTCTTGCTTTTCTCTGGCTGACACCATTCAACACTTTTGGATCGCCACCCCTGTTCTTCCGAGTCTTCGGCTCGTTCATCGCTTTGATATTCGTCGTCATGGGAGGAACCACGTTCCTGGCGGCTCTCAAGGGGGGATCGATGTTGAGCCCCGCAGACCTGCACCGAGAGAGACCGGACTCCCCGGCGGTTAACACGAGTGAGCGTCCTCCAACTCACCCGGTCTATTCTTGTACCAATTGTGGTGCACATCTGGGAAAAGGAGCGGACGTTTCCCCGCTGGGTGACGTTAAATGCCCGTTCTGTCACAAATGGTTCAACATTCATCGCCCGATGAATCAGTCGTAAACGACGTCAGACAACGAACATGACAACGCTGTGACGGAATCCAGAGCGAGCGGCGACGCAGCCGCATCCTGATTCCCGATCAAGTCTTCCATCGAACGGAAAAGAGACTATTCGTCGGGCAGGGGAGGGACGTCATCGAAATCGTCGGGCAGGGGAAGTTCCTCTGTTTGCATCGACTGCGGCAGAGTCCTGAGCGCCTGGGGAACGATCTCCAGAGTGGTACCGGCACGTTGCAGTAACTCTTCTCCACCGGCCATTCCTGGCGGAGTGTGGCGCCAGGCGGTTCCGGCCAGCACCTGACGACGGCCCTCCTCGAAAAGAGTCGTCATCATCTCCGAATCAAAGTCGGCCGCCGACTTGGAAACTTCTAATTCGCCGGGCACCGCAGCCAGATGGTACTGCATACCCGTGAGCAGGCTTTGCATATAAAGCTTAACCAATGCGTCGCGAGTTTGTGCATAGAGAAAGATCGAAACGCTATCCCCGACAACATTCAGCACCCGCGTCGTGACAGGGTGCGGGTCAGCATACAACTTCCCGGCAACAATGACATATTCATCGGAACCGTAAAGCAATTCGGCGAGACTCGAGGCCGTATACTGATCTTCGGAAAGCGCCGGCGGCCTGAAGAACAGGGGCTGAGTCAGACCGCCGTC
>NZ_DASWWZ010000581.1:0-11922 GCF_036405755.1 Schlesneria sp. | reverse complement strand
CCGATATGGTCCTCAGCACCATCAGCCTCCTGACCGTGCTGGGAAACATGGCGTGTCCGTGGCTGGTTGGCCGCTTCAACAATTTCGATCCCTTTGAGATAGGGTCGTGTTGAACGTTCCGCAATCCAGTCGTCCAGTTCCTGTGCTCGCTGCAGTCGTGGCGTTACAGGCAATTCGCGGGTCTCATTTCGAAAGAAAAGAGCTGCGCACGCTCCGATTAGGAGCACTCCAAGTGCCAGACCGATTCGTTGATCCTGGTGCATCCCTAACTCCTCTAATTGTCCCGATTCATTACAAGAATGGGTCAAACCCCGGAGATTTGCTCCGAGAACTTGCTAAAAAAATGGGAGAGGGACACGTTCCTTGAGAACTCTTGATTGATTTAACGATCAGCCCGGGCAGAACAGTTGGAACAGGGATGTCAGTTGGTCCGATTGAAGCGACGACACATGAAAGTCCGTCCAGCACACCGCAATTCGCAAACGAAGAGCGGATTCGGGGCATTTTCACTAATGAGACGACGGTGCCGCACCACGGGAATTGACGGACGAGAAGACCGCGGGTAACGAAAAGGAGGCCGACGGAGACGGGGCTGACTAGAATCCGCTGAGATGTCAAAAATTGATTCAAGCCGCCGTCGGTGACCTGCAGGGATTCTTGCAGAGACGATGCAATCAGATGATTGACAGAAGGGTAAGCTTTTTATGCAACTGACTGAGGTTCGTCGCGGTCTGAACGCAAAGCAGTTCAAGTGGATCGTGTTTGACGCCGTCGGAACACTGATCCGGCCAGAACCGTCCGTTGCCACAGCGTACCAGCGTATTGGCAGCCGTCACGGGTCTCGTCTCTCCGTCACGGAAGTGAACGAACGATTTCGCCGGTCGTTTCGACGCAGCGAGACAGAATTCTTTCCCAATCGTCCGGTCTCTAACGACATCTGGTCATCGAGTGACGAGATCGAACTCGCACGGTGGCGCTGGATCGTGGCCGAGGTCCTGCCGGACGTCAACGATGTGGACCACTGCTTTCAGGAACTTTGGGACCACTTCGCAGACCCCGTCTCATGGTTTTGCTTTGACGAGGTCGGCGCGAGCCTCCAGTCGCTGCGCGATGCCGGTTGCCGTCTGGCGATTGCATCGAATTTTGATTCGCGTCTGCATTCCGTTTGTGAAGGACACCCCGCGCTCCGGTTGATCGAGCAACGGTTTGTCTCATCAGAACTTGGCTATCGGAAACCCGCTCAACAGTTTTACACGTCAGTCATCGGACAATGCGGTGTGGAACCGGGTGACATTCTCATGATCGGCGACGACCCCTCCCATGACGTTTCAGGACCGATCGCAGCGGGCATGAAAGCACTTTTGATCGACCGCAGTTCCACCGATTCAAGTCCCGATACGATCCGTTCACTTTCGCAACTCATTCCTGCAAATCCTGCATGAGATCGGTATGGACAGGATTCTTTCGATCCAATATACCCCTCGCCTCTCTAGCACAGTTCCTATCTCAATTCTCATGGTTCGGCCAGAACGGTCGTGAGTGTCGCGTTGTCTCCAAACGCGCCCGTCACGGTCTTCTTCTGTCTCGCAATCTCCCTTCGAATTCGATTCAGAGAGTACCACTCGATGAAATATCGACTCGTTGCTACATTGCCAGTCTACCTGGCACTGTACACGCTATCACTCGCAGCGGCATTCTTCCTCCGATTCGACTTGGAGATCAGCGAAGATCTGACCAGCCGATTGTGGGAGTCACTTCCCATCGCGCTTGTGGTCAAGGGGACCGTGTTTACTGCCACGCGAGAATGGCGGCGGCGACACCGCTACACGACCATGAATGATGTCGTCTCAATCGTGGCGACAGCCAGCCTCAGCTCGGCGATTCTGCTCACTGCTCACCTGATGGACCTGATCGGTACCAGTCTGCCTCGATCGGTCATCGCCATCGATTGGCTGCTCACAGTAGTTGCGACAGGAATGCTGCGAACCACAGTCCGTGTCGCAATCGAAAGTTCTCACTACCGTCCGTCTCGACCTGAAAAGCTGCGGGCGATTGTCTTCGGTGCTGATCCCAATTCCATCTCGATTCTTCGAGCGTTGCAGTCGGCCAAATCCGAGTACAAAGTCGTTGCCATGTTGGATCAGACCGGGGCAACAGCCAAGTCATTGATTGGTGGTGTTCCCGTCGTCAACGCGAAACGCGGGATCGCTCAGATTGCCGATCGGTTCAGCGCCAGCCACTTGCTGATCCCCAGCGGAATCGAAGGGAAGACCGTCCGCGAACTGCACGCCATCTGCCAGGAAAATGAACTGACCGCCCGCGTGATTCCTGATGTGAACGAAATTGTCGCCGGTCGAGTCAAGTTGACGATCCGCGATGTGACAATTTCGGACCTGCTGCGGCGTGAACCGACTCTCCTGGACATGGCCAGCATTACCGGCTGCATTGCCGAGAAAACCGTCCTCGTCACCGGTGCAGCGGGGAGTATCGGATCCGAATGCTGTCGACAGATTGTCGATCTGAAGCCCAGGAAACTGATCCTGGTTGATCAGTCCGAATTCGGGATGTTCCAGATCGAGCAGGAACTGGTCGCACGAAAAATTACCGATGTCGAATTGATCTACGTGATCGTCGACATCAACGATCAAATCACACTGGGACGTGTCTTTGCAGAACACCTGCCCGATCTTGTCTTCCACGCTGCGGCATACAAGCATGTGCCGCTGATGGAACACAATGTTCAGATTGCCATTCGCAACAATATCCTCGGCACCAAATCGATTGTCGACCTTGCAGACCGGTTTGGTGTCGATCGATTTGTCATGATCTCGACCGATAAGGCAGTCCGTCCTACCAGCATCATGGGATCCACGAAACTGGTCGGCGAAAAATACCTTCAGGCTGTCGCCAGCAAGTCCCAGACAAAGTTCATCACCGTTCGATTTGGGAATGTGCTCAACTCTGCTGGAAGTGTGGTGCCGACATTCCGTCGCCAGATCCTGGAAGGGGGACCGATCACGGTGACCCATCCCGAGATGACGCGGTTCTTCATGACCATTCCCGAAGCGGTTCAGCTGGTCCTTCAGGCCGGTGCGATTGGTGGTAACGGACAAGTGCTGATTCTGGACATGGGCGAACCTGTAAAGATCGTCGACCTTGCTCGCGATATGATCAGCCTGTCAGGACTGCGCTATCCGGAAGACGTCGACATCGTGTTCACCGGACTGCGACCAGGTGAGAAGATGTACGAAGAGTTGTTCTACGGAAACGAGACCACGGCGAAAAAAGTCCACGAAAAGATCTTCTGCGCCGAACGTGAACCCATCAACGCCAGTGCGGTCAAACGCCACATTCTGGAATTGGAGCAAGCGTCACGTGGGAGTGCCGACGAAGCACGGCAGGCAATCCAGGCGGTCATCGCGGACTACGTCGATCAGGACGAAGCCACGCCGATGATCCATCAGTTCCAGCCATTCGCTGCTCCGACGCGCAAAGCCGCGTGATATTGCGGATCGTGTCCGGCCCCTCATCACCCCTCGCCATTCAGGAGAGGGGGCGGGACCGGACATCACATCCGGCAGGTTGAGGTCATCCCGATCCGGGTGCAGATTCCCTCGAGGCACTGCTGCCGGTCTCGTAAAATCGACCTCTGCGGAGTGGAGCCGAACTCCCGCGAGCGATATGGTTCTTACGGTTCGAGAAATCATTCCGTAAGGGTACCCCATGAATCGACTCGCGATCGCAGCCTGCCTCTTCCTTTTCGGCACCTTGCCACTGTTGGCTGGATCCGACGATGGTCGGCTGGACCTGTACTTCGTGGACGTCGAAGGGGGAGCAGCCACTGTGATCGTCACTCCCCAGGGAGAATCGATCCTGATCGATTCTGGCTATCCCGACAACGGAGGCCGTGATCGCGATCGAATTCTTGACGTCTTGAAGAATGTCGCCAGGCTGGACCACCTCGACCACGCCGTCGTCTCTCACTGGCACCTGGACCATTTCGGCAACCATGCTGAAGTCGCCTCGCTGTTCAAAATCTCTCATTTCTGGGACCGCGGAATTCCTGACCTTCTCTCAGAAGACCCCGGATTCACTAATCGAGTCGCACCGTATCGATCAGCCAGCCAGAATCGTTCCAAGACCCTGAAGGCGGGCGATTCGATGCCGCTCAAAGCCGGGGTCACTCCATTAACGGTCAAGGTGCTGACCGCCAGCGGCGAAGTCATTCCCAATACAGGCGAGCCCAACCCTTTCGCAGCCGAGCATCATCCTCAACCCGAGGATACATCCGACAACGCGAAGAGCATCAGTCTGCTGCTCACCTTCGGCAAGTTCAAGTTCCTGTGCTGCGGCGACCTGACATGGAACACCGAAGCCAAGTTGATGACACCCAACAATCCCGTCGGTCCGATCGAACTGTTCATGGCAACCCACCATGGACTGAACGTCAGCAATAATCCGGTGATGGTACTGGCGCTCGATCCACGAGTTTGTGTCACCTGCAACGGACCGACCAAGGGAGCCGATCCTGAAACCATCGCAACGTTCAAGCGGATCAAGTCCCTTCAGGCGATGTACCAGTTACACCGAAATGTCCGACTGGCGGAGAAAGATCAGGCTCCCGCCGAGAACATCGCCAATCAGGTCGAAACCGCCAAGTGCACTGGGAACTGGATCAAGGCGTCAGTGGCAAAAGAGGGAACGTCCTATACCATCCAGGTCGGCCCCCAAGGGAAGCCACGCACATTCGAAACACGTTAGCGATGAACGCACGAAGAAAGGTTTCTGCGGAACAATTGTGATTGATACAGCACGTCTGCTCGCCGAAACCTGTGTACGCAATGTCGAATGGTTGGATGAAGTCGGCTCAACCAATGATCGCGCATTGCAGCTCTCCATCGATCCCTTGATCGAAACGCCTTATCTGGTTGGTGCGGATCGTCAGTGGGCGGGCAGGGGGCGAGGTTCCAACCAGTGGTGGGGTGCGGATGGATCACTCATGTTCTCCATCGTCGTGGGGATGTCAGCCCTGAACCTGACACCCGCCGACTGGCCGCATTTTTCACTGGTCACCGGACTGGCCATCGCAGAGACGCTCTCGAAAACGCTTCCAGGGGCGAATGTAGGACTGAAATGGCCTAATGATGTCTGGCTGGAAGGCCGCAAGGTCAGTGGGATCCTGATTGAACAATGCGAACGTCAGTCCGATCGCCTGATCGTGGGGGTGGGACTGAACGTCAATAACTCGTTCGCAACAGCCCCCGCTGAACTGAAAGGAATCGCGACGTCGATGGTCGATGCGGCCGGAGGAACGGAATTCTCGCGAACCGACGTCCTGATTACGTTCCTCACGTGCTGGAGCGAACTGACGGAGCAACTCGCCCGGAACAAGTTGAGTCTCGTGGAGCGCTGGTCACGACTGTGTGTGCTCACTGGCCATCCTGTCACGCTGACAAATGGAAACCAGGAGACGATGGGCGTCTGCGCAGGGATCGACGCCGACGGCGCCCTGCTGTTACGAACCGCGTTCAACCTGGAACGACACTATGCGGGGACAGTCCGGCGACTGGATTAGTACCATGAATCTGGCTTGATGTCGCTGATTCTGCGTCACAGTCCGCGAACCGTGATCGGGAACAAATCGGGTAGGGAGACTCACGCTCAATCAATTCCGAAACCAAACTGTCGACAAACTCGCCAGAGTCACAAACACCGCCATGCAGTTGACCGGTTTCCGAAAGTGAGGTGGCGACGTTCGGGCGAAGGAATGATCCTTCGATTGTGCAATTGAGGACTGTCCCGAGTCGCGTTCCCTGATGAACAAACCTCGGCGAACGACAGACCGCTCTACTGAACAAAACAATTCCCGCCGTTGTGCTGGGTTGTGCTACCTTTGTAAGATAATGTTCCGCCCGAATTCTTCGCCCCATTTGCCCCGACGTTGCTCTCGGAGTGGTGACGGCCGGAGCTCAGCGCTGACGAGGTCATGCCCGCCATGAAATTGAGTTCCTCTGTAGCACGGTCCATCCTGAGTCCTGGCCTCTTTGGCTGGATGTCTCTGCACCTTGTCACGGGTCTCGCGCAAGCCCAGACCATCGACTATCAGCGAGATGTCCAACCCATCCTGGCCGAGCACTGCACTCACTGCCACGGCGGTGACGAAGGAACAAGACACGGCAGCCTGAGACTGGACGTACGCGAGACGGCACTGAAGGGAGGCGATTCGGGAACTCCTGCGATCGTCCCCGGTCAGCATGACCTCAGCGAACTGATCCGCCGCGTGACCTCGACCGACACCACGCAGGTCATGCCTCCACCAAAAGAAAACAAACCGCTTTCCCCTCAGCAAATCGACACCCTGAAAAAATGGATCGATGAGGGAGCCAAATACGCGGCACACTGGGCCTTTGTCCCGCCACAGAAAATCAAGCTCCCGGAAGGTGGTTCCCCTCATCCCATCGATGCGATCGTGGCTCAGCATCTGCAGAAGCGAGGTCTGACACCTTCACCTCGTGCTTCGAATGAAGTTCTCTGCCGCCGGCTGTATCTGGACCTGGTCGGATTGCTCCCCACCCCCGCTGAACTCGACGCGTTTGAGAAGAACGGCGTCGAAGCGACAATTGAAGGATTGCTGAAGAGTGATCGATTCGGAGAGAAGTGGGCTCGCCACTGGCTCGACGCCGCTCGCTATTCCGACACGAACGGGTACGAAAAGGATCTGTCACGTGACCAGTGGATCTGGCGTGACTGGGTGATCAAGGCACTCAACAAAGACATGCCGTACAACCAGTTCGTCATCGAACAGATCGCGGGTGACCTGCTACCGGGTGCAACGCAGGAACAGATCATCGCCACCGGCTTTCTCCGTAACAGCATGCTGAACGAAGAAGGAGCGATCATCGCCGAAGAGTTCCGGATGTTTGAAATGTTTGATCGAGTCGATTGTGTGGGAAAAGCCGTGCTGGGCCTTTCGACGCAGTGTGCCCAGTGCCACTCACACAAATTCGATCCCATCTCGCATGACGAATACTATGGGATGTTCGCATTCCTCAATAATTCCTATGAAGCCCAGTCATGGGTCTACACACCCGAGCAACAGCAGCAAATCGATCAGGTCACCAGTTCTCTTCGCGTGATTGAAGATCGAATTCGGACTCAGCGCCCTCAATGGCAGCAGGAAGTTGCTCAATGGGAAAAAGAGGTTCTTGCCAAACAAGTCGACTGGGCGCCGCTGATCGCGATGGAAATGGGAAGTGTCAGTGGACTGAATCACCCGACGCAACTGAATGACCATTCATTCCTGATGCGCGGACACCCCAGTAACGACGTCTTCTTCGTGGGTCAGCCAGACCTCAAAGGTGTTACCGGCCTCCGTCTGGAAGCCCTGACTCACGGGGACCTGCCCTTTGGCGGTCCGGGACGCGGGCCAGCGGGGGTGTGGGGCGTGACCGAAATTCACGCATCGATCCAGAAGCCCGGAAGTAGTGAGTGGGAAAAGCTGAAACTCGTTAACGCCACCGCAGACTTCTCGGAACCAGACCAGAAAGAAGATAAGAAGTCACGGGGCCCCGTCACCTATCTGATTGACGGAACCGATGACACGTCGTGGGAAGCGGACCGCGGAATTGGCCGTCGCAATCAGCCGTCCGTTGCTATTGTCCAATTTGAACAACCACTCGATCTTCCTCCCGGAACCAAGTTCAAATTCGCGATGAATACGAACGACATGCTGGTTTGTGCCCGGATCAGCACGACGACGGCTCCCGCACCGGCCGCATTGCCGATCGACTACGCGGCCATTCTGGCGATGAAGGTTCCTGCAGAGCAACGTACCGCCGAGCAACAGGCCGCGATCTTCTCGGCATGGTCTCGCTCAATCCCCGAACTCAAACCGATCACCGACGAGATCGACGCCCAGTGGAAACAATTTCCTACGGCTCTCACCTCTGTCCTTCATTTGAAGGAACGCCAGAACAACTTCGTCAGGCCGACATCTCTGCTCGATCGCGGTGGCTGGGACCAGCCCAAGCATGTTGTTCAGCCGCATACTCCCGCTGCCCTGCACCCGTATAACGATGTCTACCCGCCCAACCGGCTTGGGTTTGCTCAGTGGCTTGCGGCACCCGAGTCTCCCTTGACCGCTCGCGTGGCCGTCAACCGCGTCTGGCAGGCGATCTTTGGCGAGGGGCTGGTCGAAACGTCAGAGGACTTTGGAACCCGGACGGTGGTCCCTGAGTACCGGGATCTCCTGGACTGGCTGGCAGTCGACTTCATGGAGCATGGCTGGAGCCAGAAGCATCTGATCCGAACGATTGTCACCAGCACCACGTACCAGCAGAGTTCGACCATGTCGCCCGAACTTCGTGAGCGGGATCCGCGCAATCAGTGGCTCGCCCGGGGACCCCGGTTCCGCGCCGAAGCCGAAGTCGTTCGCGATATCGCTCTGTGTGCAGCGGGACTTATCAGCCACAAAATTGGCGGGCCGGGAATCATTCCTCCCGTTCCTCAGAACGTACTCGATTACAACTATGTCTATCCGACGTTCTGGAAGCCGGCTGAAGGGCCGGAACGATACCGGCGGACGGTTTACGTCTTCCGCAAACGGTCGATGCCTGATCCCGTGCTTTCCAGTTTCGATGCACCGAACAGCGACTTCAGTTGTGCTCGGCGTGTGCGGTCGAATACTCCGCTGGCGGCGCTGGCAGGCCTGAATGAGATTATCTTCGTCGAGTCGGCTCAGGCCATGGCTCTCCGCATCCTGCGAGAAGGTGGTCAGGACGACGCCCAACGGGCGGACTACGCATTTCGTCTGTGCACCGCGCGAAAACCGACAGGTGAAGAACGGACCGAGATTCTTTCGCTGCTGAAATCGAGACGGCAACGATTGGCAGATGGTTGGCTCGACATTCGCGAAATCGCGACAGGCGATTCCACAAAGCTGCCAGCAATTCCCCCCCGCGCAACCCCTCAGGACGCCGCCGCCTGGACGCTCGTTTCACGAGTCCTGCTGAATCTGGACGAAACGGTCAATAAAAACTGACATCAACGCACGGTTCTCTGAACCCGAAGCAGACTGGGCCAAATTCCGACGGAATCACACTTAACCACGAGGCTGGTCGAGATGACACAACAGAATGAATTGAAGACTGCGATGGCCCGGTATCTCAGCAGACGCTGGTTCCTGCGTGACTGCGGCGTCGGTCTGGCCGGGATCGCTGCCGGTGCTTTGGCGGCTCGTACCGGGTTGGGTGCCTCTTCCGCGCCCAATCCGCTCGCTGTCCGGCAACCGCACTACCCCGCCAAAGCCAAACGTGTGATCTACATGTTCAACGCCGGGGCTCCCAGTCATCTGGAGTTGTTCGACAACAAACCGGAACTGAGTAAACGGGATGGCCAGCTCCCTCCGGCAGACTTGCTCAAAGGCTATCGGGCTGCGTTCATCAACCCGAACTCAGCCCTGCTGGGACCCAAGTTCAAGTTCGAACGACATGGCAAATGCGGCATGGAACTGAGCGAAGTTCTTCCGCACACGGCCAGTATTGCCGACGACATCTGCCTGATTCGTTCGATGCAGACAGACGCAGTGAACCACGCTCCTGCTCAGATCATGATGAATACCGGGTCGCAACAGTTCGGCCGCCCCAGTTTTGGATCGTGGACGGTGTACGGTTTAGGGACCGAAAGCCAGGAATTGCCCGGTTTCGTGGTGCTGACGAGTGCCAAAGGAACCAGCGGCGGCGCAAGTAACTACGGCTGTGGCTTCCTGCCGACGATGTACGGCGGAATCCCATTCCGCAGCGCCGGGGATCCCGTCCTTTACCTCTCCAATCCTCGCGGAATCGATTCCGAGACGCAGCGTGCGTCATTGGATGCTCTGCAGCGACTTAACCAGTTGAATCTGGAAACTGCGGGCGATCCTGAAACTGCCGCCCGGATCCAGAGCTACGAAATGGCCTATCGACTTCAGTCGAGCGCACCGGAACTGATGGACCTGAAGAGCGAATCGAAAGAGACGCTCGACATGTACGGGGTCAAGGACCCCAACGAATCCAGCTACGCCCGCAACTGTCTGCTGGCGCGTCGCCTGATCGAACGGGGTGTCCGCTTCGTACAGCTCTTCCATGAAGCGTGGGATCATCACGGAAATCTCACAGCGGGTGTCAAACAAAATGCCATCGACACCGACAAGGCCAGTGCGGCTCTGGTGCGTGATCTCAAACAGCGGGGATTGCTCAACGATACCCTGGTCGTGTGGGGGGGCGAGTTTGGGCGGACCCCGATGGTGCAGGGCGGGAACGACGGTCGCGATCACCACAACCGCGGGTTCAGCATGTGGCTGGCGGGCGGGGGCATTAAAGCGGGACACGTCCACGGTCAGACGGATGAGTTCGGCTTCAACGTCGTCGCCGACCCTGTCCACGTCCACGACCTGAACGCCACACTGCTGCATCTGCTGGGTTTCGACCATACCCGGCACACTTACCGGTTCCAGGGTCGCGACTATCGCCTGACAGACATTCACGGCAACGTGGTCGAGGGGATTCTCGCCTGACCAGAGCCCTTGGGATGTACTTCGGATTCGTCGTCCGCGGAACGTGCAACGATGGAAACGGGGGCCCGTGCACCTGCGCAGTAGTACACGGGGGCGTTGAACCTACTTTGAGCGTAACTGTCTGATCAACCAGTCCACTGCGTACTGCTGAGACTCGGGAGTGACGGCATGTCCCACATTGGGCTGCGACCGAAACTCGAAGTTCTGCGAAGCTTCCTGCTGCCCGTACGCTTCGCGTGCTGCATCAACACAGAGTTTCACTCCGGGGCCGGGGGTCCGATCGTCACGGTCACCATTGATCACAAGTAGCGGCCGAGGGGCGATAAGGGGTAGCATCTGCGGGCCGTCGAAGTCACTTTCAATCCCCGGTACGACCCGCTGATAGAAACGACGGACAAATGCAGCATCAACGGTACCCTGTTGAAGTTCCCGGGCTGCACCATCCACGGCAGACTGAATCGTCCCGACACGAGATTGCCAGGCGTTGTTTTTGAGAGCCCAGTCAAAACTCTGGACTCCGATACAGGGGACGCTGGCGACGATCCGCTGGTCAACCGCTGCCGCTAGGTAAAGCTCTGTCCCCCCCTTGGAGAATCCGATTCCGCCGATTCGCTTGGGATCGACGTCAGAGCGAGTTTCCAGGTAGTCGAGCAGTCGCTGCAAGTCCCAGACGGTGTCGTAGTAGAAAGGAAACCTCTCCCCTGACTTCCAGGTTTCCAGAATTGCGGCGCGGTAGTCTTCGCTCCCTTTGCCGTGCTTTGCCCGTTCCCCGGCGTATCGGGCGTCGAATGCGACTCCCAGCACGCCACGTCGTGCCAGCACCTGGAGCAAGCCCTTCATGGCTTCCTTGTTTCCGCCGGTACCGTGAAGCACCATGACAACTGGCAGGGGTCCCGGCGGCGATGTCGCTGATTTCACCAGCAGACCAGGCACGCGTTCATCCGCTTCCGAGTCGAACTCGAATTTCACTTCGAGAACCCCGTCATCGATCACCGCTGATCGTTCGATGGGGTTCAGAGGAACCCGTGCTCGATCGATCAACGCTGAAAAACGATGACGTAGTGAATCCCCGTCGGGAATCGCTCGAGGTGCGCGCTCGACCGCTCCCAAATTCGTCGCCAGGAAGACAAAGAGCAACTGGCAGAGAAGATCACGTGCAGCGGCGCTTGAATTCGCCCGTCTCGGTATCAATTTCAATTTTGTCTCCGATTTCGACAAATGCAGAGACCTGAAGCTCATGCTTCGTTTCCTTAAGGATCGCCGCCTTGGTGATCTTGCCCGAAGTGTCACCACGAGTCACTGGCTCGGTGTATTCCACTTCGCGAATGATCGTCTTGGGGAGAACGACCGAGATCGAGCGACCTTCGAAG
>NZ_DASWWZ010000580.1:0-2323 GCF_036405755.1 Schlesneria sp. | reverse complement strand
AACTGAAGTTTGCTCCCGTGTTGAGGACAGCCACGCGGCCACCGGAACGATTACTTCGTCTGTCGTTCAACGGTGAGGTCGTTCGTGCGACGGGGGGGCATCTCTTCTGGGTGAACGGAAAAGGCTGGACGAAGGCTCGGCTACTGGCACCGGGGATGGGGCTACACACCGCTCGGGGATTTGCGAAGGTCGACTCTGTCACAGTAGAGCAGGATCCGGAAGCGACATACAACCTGATCGTCGATGAATGTCATTCGTACTTCGTCGGCAAGGAACTGGTTCTGAGCCACGACAACACTCCTTGTCAGGCCGTGGCGAACCGGGTTCCGGGGCTGAAGTGATATTTGGGTGGCCCGTTGGGTGGCTCGGATCAACGTGGCCCTCTCTCATGAACGTCGCCTCCAGAGAAGTTTCCCCTCTGAAGAACGTCTCCCAGTCGATGCCACTCTGAAAATCGCGGTCTGCGGACGTTGTGCTGGGGCGTCAGGATTCCGTGGGACGGGCGGCAGTGTGTCGGGTCACGGTTTGTGTCTGGACGTAGGTGACCATCACCAGGACTCCGATCAAGGCGGTGAGCTGGAGCAGCGTAATTCGTTCACCATCGACGACGCCCCAGATCACGGCACCGATCGGGACCAGATTCGTGGTCATGACCGCGAAGAGGGGACCCTCCTGCTGGACGAGTCGATTAAACAGGAAGGTGGCGATCCCGGTGCCGACAACGCCCAGAATGGCGACGGCGGTCAGGGCCGAGCCGAGATGGCTGAAGTCGACAGGGCGGTGATTGCGGATCGACAGCGAGAGGGGGACCATGACGGCTCCTGCTGCGGTCAGACAAATCAATGTCAGTTCGAGCGGCGGGAGATGTGTCAGGTATCGCCGGATGATGCTGTTCGCGATCGAGTAGGTAAACGGGACACTGAAGGCGAGCAGGATGTCGACGACCGGGACTGAGCGGGTACCGTAGTCGAGCATCAGGCCCATCAGGCAGCTCAGGGCTCCGATGACACCGACCGTTTGCCGGGTGGTGGGCCAGGCTCCGAGAATCGGGATGGAGACGAGCAACGTCAGCAGGGGGGTGAAGCCGACGGTCATCCCGACGAACGCCCCCCCATGCCGGGCGACGAGTTCCGGCTGGATCGAGTGTGGCCACACGAATCCCAGCACCACGACCGCCAGGAGGGGTAGGAAATCGGTCCGGCGGACGGTTCGCCGCTGTTTCATCAGCAGGAAGATCAGTGCCAGGACGAGCGATCCACCGAGGGCTCGTCCTGCACCGACTCCGATCGGCGAAAGATACTCCATGGCGCGCTTCATCAGGATGAAGCTGCTGCCCCAGATCAGGCAGATTACCGAGAACCAGATATACGGCATGACGTTCCAGTCGGGTTCACTGCGGCATCTCCCAGCTCTGTCCATCCCATGCGATGACTTGTTCGAGGAACTTGATCACACCTGCCGAGAAGGTCTGAAACAAGGCTTCCCCTTTTTCCGCCGTCGCGGCCGAGGACTGGCCGATGTGTCCCACGTCGGTTCGGTCTTTTGTGATCCAGCCGCGATAAGCCGGTTCAAAAGCGAAGCCGGGTTCCACCGACTCTACCGTGCGAATGTCCTTGACCAGGTGGGGAGCCAGCCGCAGGATCATCGACGTTTCCCACTCGCAGGCGTGTCCCATCGCAGTCTGGACAAGATCCGACCGCAACTGGTTCGGTCGGCCATGTTCCCAATAAGTGGCCATCAACAGCAGCAGGTCGCGTCGCAAGCGGTGCCGCTGCCGGACTTCGAAGACCGCCTGCTTACCCGGGATGCAGTTCCCTCCATGCCCGTTGATCAGGACGATCCGACGGAAACCGTGCGTCAGCATGTTTTCCATCAGGTCGTTGAGGAGGTCGAGGTAGAGTCGGGGCGAGGCGGACAGCGTTCCGGGGAAGTCCATGTGGTGGTGTGAATTTCCCAGCCACATCAGGGGGGCGAACAGGATGCGGTCGTGCATGGATTCACTGACGCGACGGACGATTTCGCCCAGCAGCATGCTGTCGGTATAGACGGGAAGATGGTGGCCATGCTGTTCGACCGCGGCGACGGGGATCACCACAGGGATGTCGCGAGACAGGGCATCGACTTCAGGCCACGTAAGATCGCTGAGATTCATAGACTCGACTCCAGTCACGATTTTGTATGAGGTCGCACGGGTGAGGCGAACGGGGTGGGGCGAGCAAATTACCTGGCGGGGGCGTCTGAATTGCGGGGGGAGGCTTTAATGTCCTGGAGATTGGGGAAGCGATGGCGATAGATCCATTTCTCCCACCAGCGGGCGTGACGC
>NZ_DASWWZ010000579.1:0-4540 GCF_036405755.1 Schlesneria sp. | reverse complement strand
GTGAGAACGCTGTCATCGCTTTCGTGCCACTCCCCGAATTTTGACGCGGTGCAATGTCCAAAGTTAAATAGGCGGTGACGAATTGATGAGAGACTTGTTTGCGACGAGCAACCGCTCCGGGATGATTCGTTTAACACTCGTATGGTGTCTGTTCAGCACTGTGCCAGCTCTCGTCAACGGGGCCGAAGAATCCGCGATGGATTTCTTCGAGAAAGAGATTCGCCCTCTCCTGATCGAAAACTGCCAGAAATGTCATGGGGCAACGAAGCAATTTGGTGGCCTTCGTCTGGATTCTCGCGAAGCAGTTCTCAAGGGGGGCGAGAGCGGTGCCGCTGTCGTAGGCGGCAATCTCGCTGAAAGCCTCTTGATCCAGGCTGTGCGGCATGCCGACGGCTTGCAGATGCCACCTGATAAAAAGCTCTCTGCTCCGCAGATTGAAGCACTTGAACGTTGGGTGACGATGGGGGCTCCCTGGCCTGCCTCCGTCGCACAAACCGACGATCTGGCAGAGAAATATCGAACGCACTGGGCGTTTCAGCCTGTCAGCAATCCACCGCTGCCGTCGGTTTCAGAGGATCCCTGGTGCCGGACACCAGTCGACGCGTTCATACTTCAAAAACTGAACGACGTCACGCTCACACCATCACGACGTGCGGACCGCCGCACACTGATTCGCCGCGTGACTTACGATCTGACAGGTCTGCCCCCTTCACCAGAAGAGGTGGCTGCGTTTGAAAACGACGAATCTCCCGACAGCTACGCAAAGCTGGTAGAGCGATTGCTGGATTCACCCCAGTACGGCGAGCAGTGGGCCCGCCACTGGCTGGATGTCGCTCGCTACTCGGACACGAAGGGATACGTCTACGGCCGCGAAGAACGCGTCTGGGTTCACGCACCTGCCTACCGGGACTGGGTCGTCAAGGCATTCAATCGCGACCTCCCCTACAACGAATTTCTGCTGCTGCAGATCGCCGCCGATCAGGCTGCCCCCCACGATCCTTCGGCCGCTGCGGCGATGGGCTTTTTGACCGTCGGTCGCCGATTCCTCGGCGTAACACACGATGTCATCGATGATCGGATTGATGTCGTGACCCGCGGCACGATGGGACTGACGGTGGCTTGCGCCCGTTGTCACGATCATAAGTATGATCCGATTCCAACTGCTGATTATTACTCGCTTTACGGCGTGTTCATGAACTCCACGGAGCGGCTGTCGGCTGCCGGTGAGCCTGCCGTACGGGACGAAGCCTACGCGGCATTCGAAACCGAGCTGGAAAAGCGGAAGCAGACACTGCGCGACACGATGCTCGCCAAGCGGATTGAAGGTTCTGATCGACTCCGACAGCGATTTGACGAATACCTGATTGCGCAGACGGAGCTTTCGAAATATCCCGAGGAAGGGTTTGATCAGGTTCTGGCAGTGACGGACGTGCTTCCGGTCGCTGTGCGGCGCATCGAAGGCTGGCTGGCCATGGAAGACCGGGTCACTGACCCTGTTTTCGCTCCCTGGAGAGCGTACGCCAAACTGAAGGCCGAAGAATTTGCCAGCCGAGGTGGCGATGTCCTGGCCGAACTGGCTGCCAGTGGGGTTGCGGTCAATTCCCGAGTTGCCCAGGCACTGGCCACAGCTCCCACCAATATGCGCGATGTCGCCGAACGATATGGCAAGCTGTTCAAGGAAGTGAACCAGCAGTGGCGTGAAGCGAGCGAAGCGGCGAAGGGAGCCAGTCTGCCCGAACCGACGAAGCTGGAGGCTCCGGAAGCAGAAGAGCTGCGGCAAGTCCTCTATGGCCCGGGTTCGCCCTGTCTGATTCCCGATGAACCCATTGTTTCCATCGAGTATCTGTTCGACACGGGGACACTGTCCGAGCTGTGGCGGTTGCAGGGAGAAGTTGATCGCTGGATCATTCAGTCTCCACTTGCTCCACCCCACGCGTTGTCTCTGGTCGACCGGGCTTCGATTCGTCCGTCGCGAATTTTCCGACGTGGTAACCCGGCGAATCGTGGGGCAGAAGTGTCGCGGCACTTCGTCTCTGTCGTTGCTGGGCCGAGTCCGAAGCCATTCACCCAGGGAAGTGGCCGCCATGAACTGGCTCAGGCCATTATTGATCCCTCGAACCCGCTGACCGCTCGCGTCTGGGTGAACCGTGTCTGGCAACATCACTTCGGGGTCGGACTGGTGCGAACACCCAGCGATTTCGGAATCCGAGCCGAGCCCCCCAGCCATCCGGAACTGCTTGACTGGCTTGCCACGCAGTTGATCACCGGGGGCTGGAGTACCAAGCATCTTCATCGTCTGATCCTGCTGTCCAATACATACCAGCAGATCTCGGCTGCTCCTGCAGATCCTGTCGAGGCGCAGCGGGTCAGCCTGATTGACCCTGAAAACAAACTCCTCTCGCGGATGAATGTCCGCAGAATGTCGTTCGAAGAATTCCGTGATACGTTGCTCGCGGCTTCGGGACGACTTGATCTTCAGTCGGGAGGGCGTGGTTCCGACATCTTCGCGATGAATGGGACACAGCATCGTCGTCGAACGTTGTATGGATTGATTGACCGGCAATTCCTGCCGGCGACTCTGCGAATCTTCGACTTCGCAAATCCGGATTTGCATATTCCAGCCCGAAGCGAAACGACCGTACCGCAGCAGGCACTGTTTGCGCTCAACCATCCATTCGTTGCCAGCCAGTCGAAGTCACTGGTGTCCTCAGTGCGGGAGGACGGTGCCACGGATGCTCAGCAGGTGACTCGACTCTTTCAACGGGTTTATCAGCGGGAACCGACTGCTAAACAGCTCGAAACGGCCCTGGCATTTCTGCAACTGCCCGCAGGGGAAGATGTGGCTCCGCGGACTGAAAGTCTGGCCTGGAAGTACGGCTACGGCGAGCTCAATCCGGCAACGAAAGAATTGATGAGCTTCACTCCGCTCCCCCACTACACCGGCAGCGCCTGGCAGGGTGGCGAAAACTGGCCTGATGCCGCACTCGGATGGGCCCGACTGACAGCCACCGGAGGACATCCAGGGAACGACCTTCAGCACTGTTGCGTACGACGCTGGGTCGCGCCCCGTGCGGGGACCTACTCTGTTGAATCGACTGTGATTCACAGTACGCCCGCCGGAAATGGGATTCGCTGCTGGGTCTTCTCCAGTCGGAACGGAGCGGTCAGTTCGCTCGAAACGCATAACCAGACGAAGCCGATGAACGTCACGTCGATTGAGCTGCACGAAGGTGATTCGCTGGATTTCGTCGTGGATCTCAACGGCGATTTGAACAATGACCAGTTCGAATGGTCGATGGTTGTCCGCCTGCAGTCAGGTGATGCGCCGGACGCCGCTCCAATGCCCCGGGTCTGGGATTCGGCCCAGGATTTCACCGGCCCCATGATGTCACAGCTCAATCGTTGGGAGCAGCTTGCTCAAGTCTTGCTAATTTCGAATGAACTCATGTTTGTCGACTGACGAAAATCGGCGATGAGCGAGATCCGGGAGAACATGATGGATTTGATGAAGTCGCTGGAATCACGTCTGACTCGACGATCACTCCTTGAGCGGTCGGGGATGGGGATTGGTGCGCTCGCGCTGGCGGGATTGTGTTCGGACGACGCGAGGCGATATGCCCGCGGAGCGTCGGCTGCGGCTGACAAAGGACACGTACAGCAGCCCCACTTTCCCGGTCGGGCAAAGCGCGTCATTCATTTCTTCTTGAATGGCGGCCCCTCGCACGTGGATACGTTCGATCCCAAGCCGGCACTCGAAAAATACGCTGGCCAGCCAGTGCCGATGAACCTGACTACAGAACGGAAAACCGGCGCTGCGCTGCCGTCTCCGTTCAAATTCCAGAAGTATGGTCAAAGCGGACTCGAATTCAGCGAGCTCTTCGCCAAAACCGCGGCCCATGCGGATGATATCGCTGTCATTCGCTCCATGTACGCTCAGGTTCCGAATCACGAACCATCGCTCATGCTGATGAACTGCGGGGACTCCGTCCAGCCCCGTCCCAGCGTCGGCGCCTGGGTCATGTACGGGCTGGGGTCGGAAAACGAAAACCTGCCCGGCTTCATTGCAATGTGTCCGAACGGTTTGCCCGTCAAGGATACCGAGAACTGGCAATCAGGCTTTCTGCCCGGGGCCTACCAGGGAACCTATATCGATTCGCAGCGCAAAGAAATCGATAAGTTGATTGAGAACATCAACAGCCCTCATGCGACCGCTTCGACGCAGCGTCAGCAGCTTGATCTGCTGCGAATGCTGAATACGGAACACCGTAGTTCCCGTGCGGACAGTCGTCTCGAGGCCCGGATCCATTCATTCGAACTCGCTTTCCGCATGCAGCATGCGGCTGCAGAGGCATTCGATATTTCACCCGAGCCCAAGCATATCCAGGAGCTTTACGGCGAAGGGGTGCATGCTCGTCAAACACTGATCGCCCGCCGCCTGCTCGAGCGGGGTGTTCGATACGTGCAGCTCTGGCACGGGGCGGGGCAGCCCTGGGACAACCATGCTCAGATCGAAGCCAACCATCGTCAACTGGCGGGACAG
>NZ_DASWWZ010000578.1:0-14247 GCF_036405755.1 Schlesneria sp. | reverse complement strand
CGGCCGCTTTGTCTTATCGTGAGCGAAGACTGCTGGGGCCGGGAGCCGAAGCAGAGTCGTTTCGGTCGGTCCGGGAATACGAAACGGCGCAGGCCGAGATCAATGTCGACAGCAACAAGACGGCGATCAAGTTGCCTGATCCGCTGAAGCTGATCGTGGCTCAGGGGCGTCCAGATGGTGTCGAACTGTATGGCCTGGCAGGTCTGTTGACCGCTAACGAACTCGATTTGATCCGCTCGCCAGCGGATAGCCTGGCCCTCATCGCACTCCTTCCGAATAAAGAAGTCGAGGTCGGCGATGAGTGGACCGTTCCCGGGTGGGCATTTCAGATGCTGACCGCTCTCGATGCGGTGATCAAAGGAGAACTCAAGTGCAAACTGGAGTCGATTGAGAAAGGCGTTGCGCGGATTCGAATGAATGGAAAGCTGGAGGGGGCGGCCGTCGGTTCCACGACGGAAGTGACCGTCTCGGGCTTTTATTCCTACCATCTCGAAGGGAAGTACATCTCGGATACCGACTTCGTGCAGCTCGAAACGCGCGCTGTCGGACCGGTCAGTCCGGGCCTGGAGATCAAGGCCCACATTCGGTTGCTGCGTCAGCCTGCGAAAGTTCCGGGGCGACTGGGCGATCGGAAGGTGATTGATCAGGCAAGCGAAGAACCGGACGAATCCGCCAAGTACATTCGGTTTGAATCCCCCTGGAATATCGGACTTCAACACGGGCGGCACTGGCACCTGTTCAAGGTTGATGAGAATGTTGCCGTCTTTCGATTGCTGGACCAGGGGAATTTCGTCGCCCAATGTGACATGGCTTCGATTGCTGCCGCCAAACCGGGTGAGCACCTGCCAGAACAGACATTTCTCAGTGATATCCGACGTTCCCTGGGGGATCGCGTTCGTTCGATGAGTAAGGGTGATGTCGTTCCTTCCTCAGATCGCAAGTTTGTGTTTAAGGTGATGGCAGAGGGACTGGTTGGCGAGCGCGCCATGACCTGGGTCTTCTACCTTGTCGCGGATCCGTCGGGGCGGCAGGCATCATTGATGTTCTCTGTCGATACTTCGCTGGTTCCCGCAATGGGGAAACACGATCGTGAACTGGTGGATTCTCTGAAGTTCGGCCCTGCCCCCCCTCCACGTGCCGCAGGAAGATAGGCGGACGACGGGGCGAATCTTGTTACCTGCAAAAGAACGACTGTGAATTCTGAATCGGTTCCTGGTTCACGCGACACACAGGCACCTCTCATCCTGTTGCCAGGCCTGGGGGGTGACAGCCGTATGTTCCGCCCTCAGCGCGTCGCTTTTCCTGACTTGATCGTTCCGGAGTGGATCGAGCCGCTTCCCCGGGAACCTCTGGTCGAGTACGCAGCCCGACTGGCGAAAGAGATCGATCCCGGAAAACCCTGCTACATCGGCGGGGTCTCGTTCGGGGGAGTCGTGGCACTGGAGTTAGCGACGCACTTAAACGCGCTGGAGTGCTTCCTGATCGGGAGTATCCGGTCACATCAGGAAATGCCGCGACGGTTGGCGATGTTTCGTCCGGTCTCCAGTCTGGTCATGGTTCCCAAGTGGCTTTCCCCCTTCGTAATGGGATGCTTTGGCCGCTATTTGCCACCGCTCCGACGGGGTGTGCTTCACCAATTGAATGACGCCGAAGGACGTTTTCTTCGCTGGGCCGCTCAAGCCATCCTCCGCTGGAAGCCTTCGAAGGGAGTCGAGAACCTGCGTGTGTTTCAGATTCACGGTGACCAGGATCTGATCTTCCCGCCCCAATTGACCAGGGCCGATCGAGTGATCGCGGGGGCCGGGCATCTGGTCTCCATGACCCACTCGGCTGCCGTCAACGGGTGCCTGCGCGAGCGGATGACGTTCCGGGATGCGTTGCCCGGTGCGGACTCTCCGCAGGGGTTTCCTGAACTGGACTGAATCGCAGGGCGTTCTGCCCTCCAGGCTGGTCTTCGCGTCACCGAAGTGAAGGTGGTCGAGCGTTGCCGACGTGATCGTGAACGCGGTAGGCTGGAACTGTCTGATCGACAATCCACCACGTGCGGGCCGTTCACTGAAGTCACAGGAGCCTGATTCCATGAAGATTACGAAGTTTGGTTCAGCCGTCTGGGAGGGAGGACTCAAGGATGGCCGAGGGGCGATCTCAACCGAGAGCGGCGCATTGAGCGCTTATCCCTACGGATTCAAGAGTCGGTTCGAAGGGATCCGGGGAAGTAATCCTGAAGAGCTGATTGCTGCGGCTCATGCGAGTTGTTTCACGATGGCATTGTCGCTGATCCTGGGCGAGGCCAATCTGACGGCTGAGAAAATGGAGACGAAAGCGGATGTCACGCTTGAGCAGGTCTCTGACGGATTTGCGATTACGTCGATCCACCTGACGCTCAATGCGAAGATTCCCGGTGCCGACAACGCCACATTTCAGGCACTTGCGGCGAAAGCGAAAGCGGGCTGCCCGGTTTCCAAGCTGATGAAAGCAGACATCACCCTGGATGCCAGGCTCGATGTCTGAATGATCTGATGTTTATGGAATTCCATGAGCGGGGGGGCGAGTCAATCGCTTCCGCCGCTCAGGAATGGATCTGGGAACTGAGGTGAAACGGGCTGGGCGAAAGCCGTCCTTTCGTGTTTCAGGGCCAGTCGATTGAGGTGTGCCTGCGTGATCCCGTTTCCGAGTTCCGTAAATCGCTGTGGGGCGTACCCTAAATCCACTCCTTTCGGAAATTTCGTTTTAGTTGAAGCGAGTTGAGAGCTTCACCCGATTTACTTTATGGGTTAGGAAGGCGGTCTGCCATATAAGGGAGTTGCCGATGGCGTCCATCCTGGATAGTTTGCCCAGTCATCGCGAAGGCGTGCTTTCACTCGCATTCCGACGGTGGCAGATTCAGAATCGGTTCTATCGAAGGTTCGGAACCTACGTAAACTTCAACAATCCGCAGACGGTCAACGAGAAAGTGCAGTATCGCAAGCTGTTTGGTAATCAGCAGCTTTATGCTCTTCTCGCCGATAAGTACCTCGTCCGACAGTTCGTCGAAGAGCGGGTTGGCGGGGACATCCTGATTCCCTTGTTGGGTGTCCACGATCGTCTCACACAGGATGCGTTTGATCATTTGCCGGACAGCTTTATTATTAAAGCCAATCATGGATGCAAGTGGCATCAGATTGTCCGCGATAAATCAACGCTGGATGTGAAGGCCACCTGCCGCCGCTTTAATCAGTTTCTTGGCCAGAACTATGCCAAAGCCTCGGGTGAGTATCACTATACGTTTATCAAACCTCGCATCATCATAGAACAGCTGCTGGATGATGCGGGTGACTCGCCCGTCGATTACAACTTCTTCTGCTATAACAGTTCCGAAGGCTTTGAGTACTGTCTGTCTGTGTCCACCCCTCGTCTGGAACGTCACGTCCATTTTGAACCGCACGGGGATGGATACGAGGGGACTTGTTCGGCTGAGGAAGTGGGTCGGTTGCGGAACCCGAAAAACTTTGATCGCATGGTCTCGATTGCTCAGGCGTTGTCGCGGGGTTTCGATTTTATGCGAGTAGACCTCTACAACCTGAACGGGGCAATTTACTTCGGTGAAATGACCAGTACTCCCGCCAGCGGGATGCGGGCGATTTCCAATCCCGTCCGGGCTGAACTTCGCAGCCGGCTCTGGAAACTGGATACGCATAATCCCTTGCTCTATCGCCCTCGAAAAGCAGCCTGATGTGCAGGTCGCAGGAGTCGCTGACAGACGTAGTCTCCACAGCGACCTTGAACTGCCAGACACATTGCTGCAGCCCGTGGTCTCTGTGGGCCCTGCAACTGCTGCCGTCGAATAACGAAGTTTGTCACGCTCTGCGCTTTCGTCGCCAAGTCACCGCGGCTCACGGTATGTGAGCTGGAAGATCAGGTTCGCTCTTTTACACGTTGGCGTCCCTTTGTTCTGCGAATTCAGGAACGTACGGACTATGTTCGACACTGTCAGGTTCAATGCAGACAGAGGTGCGCGAATGCGAGTGGGCTTTCTGGCGGATTCATTCCTGCCCACGGTCGGTGGAGCAGAGACCATGCTGGATGGGCTTGCGACACGTCTCACCCAAAGAGGTGATCACGTAACGGTTATGGCGCCGTACATCCGCGGCCGAAATAACTGTCTGAACGTTCCCTATTGTCTGAAGCGTTTCAGTCGCCCGTCATCCAAGCACTTTGGTGTCCGGCAATTGCTGATTCCGCTGGCGTGGCACCACTGGCGACACCAGTTCGATGTCCTGCATTGTAATAGTTCGTACCCATCTGCATTTCTTGGAACGACGCTGAAGTCGTGGACCAACCTGCCGGTTGTCGTTCGCCCGCATGGTGACGACATTCTTCCGAATCAGCGGATCTGCCGGCATCCCAAACTGGCCGCGCGCGTGAGGAAATCCTTGTGCAGCGCGAATGCAATTGTGGCTCAGGGCCAGTTCCTCAGGTCCGCGCTCCTGAACATCGGCGTACCGGACCGGCTGATTCATGTCATCCATAACGGGGTCGATCTGGATCGCTTTGCGGAAGGAGAGCCGTTTCCTCATCCTCGACCCTATATTCTGGCACTCGGCAATCTTTTTCGGCGTAAGGGTTTCGACGTACTTCTGGAAGCCCTGGCCCGAACTCGTCGTTCCGGGATTGACCTGCTGATCGCCGGTGACGGGCCTGAACGGGAACCGCTCACCGCGCTGGCGGCTGAATTAAAGGTTTCTGACCGGGTTTATTTCCTGCGTCATGTCAGCGGTCAGAAAAAGATTGACCTGCTGAGAAGTGCTCTCTTCCTGGTGGTCCCCTCTCGTTGTGAACCATTCGCGAACGTGGTTCTGGAAGGGCTCGCTGCAGGGTTGCCGGTGGTCGCGTCTGAAGTCGATGGCAACCCCGAGATGGTCATTCCCGGTCGGAACGGAACGCTGTTCCCCAATGAAAATGTCGAAGCTCTGGCGGCAGAGCTTCAGCGGTTGATGGAATCCCCGATCGAGCGAGACCGACTCAGGCAGGAAGTCCCCGAGACGGTGCAGCGATTTGACTGGTCACAGATCACTCAGCAATACGAGTCGCTGTACAGGTCCGTCATTCGCGAGGCCCGGCACACGGGGATCTGGGAAGAACGCAAAGCCGCTTGATGCAGCGATGTTTCAGAAATCTGTCCGAGGCGTAGGACCCTGACCGATTCGGCCGCACTTGCCGACTTAGTTCCGGTGGATGACTCGCGTCAGGTTTTCGAACAGATTGAGCGGGAGAGCAGGCTCGTGCGGTGTCTGCCCCAGTTGCTCGTCTGTGGAAACTCGTCGACCCACGAAGACACGGTCCTTCGGTGTGTCACGACCTTTCAGTCGGTCACACGAGATCACGGCAATCTGCGTCCACTCGAATGGCAATTCCGGCGGGTCGCTGTCGCAGGTGTGCAGGCAGAAGTAGTCATAGTCATCATCGCCGTCTCCTTCCGGAATCGTGACGATGGGAATCGGCTCTTCGTAAAAATACGCGAACGCGTGGTGTACGGGACCCAGGCTGACGAGTTGTGAATCGGCGGGAAGCGATTGCTTGAGCTGTTCAAGTTGGCCGGCAATATCTTCGCAACGACGCTCCTGCACGGTCACAATCAGGCAGACCTCAACCAGGGCCAGAAAGGTGGCGATGCTCATTACGCCGCGTCCCATTCCTCGCTCTGACAGATCCTTGAGGGACGACCAGGCAATGTAGGCCAGAGCGAGAGCCGCCGCCGCATACCCCAGCGCGTTGACGACCGACAGGGCAATGCGCATGGCTGGAAACAGCATGGAAACCGCTACGACAACAACGGCGGAACCCGTCATCAGGTAGACCATCGACTGGACATAATTGGTCCAGGCATTATCGGGATCAAGGGTTGGACGGAGTGCTGCCAGTCGATCGACCGCGATTCCAATCAAGGCCGCGAAGCAAGGGAACAGGGGCATGTAGTAGCGCACTTTTGAGCCGGGTGGCAGCCAGACTGAGATGAATGAGAAGCCAATGCAGATGGCCAGAAACAACGCACCTTCCCGCTGTACTCCCGAAAGCTGGCGAACGCGACGGCTGCCATAGGCCAGCAGCAGCAGCGACCAGGGCATCAGTCGCACAAACAGCAGTTCAGCGGGAAATGTGACGAGGTGGCCCAGAAAGACACCCCAGTGACGATCCACGAACCGACCGGCGACGTCTCCGAAATAGATGTTCCAACTGTCTTCGATCCCGCGATACCAGGCGAATGGACCCTGCCACGCTCCTACGGTGACGATGAAGACCGAAATGCCAAGGATGTGAGGCCAGGTGACAATCTTTCTCCAGTTGTTTGTGGCCAGCAGGAAAAGCGTGGTGGCACCAACAAAGTAAAGCGGGGCCTGCAGTCCTTTGGTCAGCATTCCCATCGCAGTAAAAAAATAGCCGATCGACCAGAGTTGCCATTCAGGCCATTTCTTCATCCAGCCCCAATGCCAAAGCAGCATCGATGCCGCGACGAACAGGCTGAATACCGCTTCGGTTTCCGCCGAGCGACCGAATTCCATGACAAGCGTCATTGTCAGAAACGAGGCCACACCTGTCAGGCTGCCAAGTCGGCCGATGTACTGGCGCAGATATCCATACATCATGACGGCGATCAGGGCGACCGAGATGACGCTGGGGATTCGCGCGGACCAGACATCGAAGGCTCCCGTCATCAAACCGACAAACGCAATCAGCCAGTTTTGCAGGGGAGGCCGGCTGGGGAGAAAAACTCGTTGCGTTCCGGGAACCAGCCAGTCACCGCTCTCGACCATTTCGCGAGCGATCTGCGCACGTCGGGGCTCTTCACCAAACAGGGGGAGCGCATCGAGTCTTACGCAGAAAGTGATTCCAATGAGGAACAGGATCAAAAGCAATTCCCGCTCTGTCCACCACCGGGGTTGCTGTTCTGGGTCAGTGGGACGGGGGGTAGCTTCAGACATCCGGACAATCCTTCTTCCAGGTGTGACGAATCCTTGAATGGAAGCGGGGACTGACCTGGAATGACAACCTCGGCAAGCTGGCAAAAACCGCCGATCCCTGCCCGACCAAGTCCTTCCCTGGAGTGATCGCAGCGGGGTTCTAGAAGAATAGGCAATTTCGGTCAATGTGATTTGCACCACCGGCAAAAACTGCCGGAGCGATTTTCGAAATTAGCTCGAAGTTGCCAGCGGTACCGTTCCGATAAGAGCCAGATCAGACTCCTGTCAGTTCGCCTTGCGCGATCCCATCTGTGCACGTCGGCTTCGTTTCCTCGGTGAGAATTGCCGTGTCCACGCTCACGCCTGCAAATGGTCAAAACCGGATCAACGCCTTGAGCGTGCCTGTTTCCGTAGTTGTCTGCGAGAAGGTTGTGAAGCTGGAACAGCTTCTTCAGTGGAGCCCCGGAGATATTCTGACCTTCGACAAATCGCCGTCGTCCGAGTTGTCGCTGCAAATCGGTCATCGCCAGGTTGCTTCCGGCCGAGCGGTAACGGTAGGAAACCATGCAGCGATTCGTCTGGTGAATGTCAGCGACTCGCGTTCGTCTGTCCGCTGACCCTGTGCACGTCCACAGGATTTATTCCTCTGAGACGGACGACTTCCCCTGCAGTCCATTCACAGTTTTCTCGGTCCACAGAATTCCGCGACCCTCGGGCGTGAACAGGATCTCTCTGGGTTCACTGTCCACGACAAGACTCTGTACGACCTCGCCCGTCTGACCACTGCAAATCAGTAACCGCCGAGGCTCGTCTGATTTTGTTCCGATTGGCCAGGTTGCGATCGTCTCGAAGTTAAGTGGTTCCGCAGCATCCTCGGGCAGGGTCTGGTCAGGGCCGGGATGGCCACGCGGTGGCCAGATTAACGCGGTCCGCCACTGCGTCGATACATCGCCCAGGTAGCATTCAAATCGGACCTCGCCGCTTGTCAGTGAGACGCTGCGAAGAGTTCCCTGACTGGCTGCGTAGAGCGTGTTCGGGCCTCCGGTAATCTGCCGGTCGGGTTGTTCGACGGGGAAATCGGCAATCCCTGTCGACCATTTCCGACGACCGTTCACCGGATCAAAACAGAAGAGGGACGACCCGTCGGCGATGACTGTCAGTTCTGTGGGGTGGGGCCAGAGGACCGGGTAGGCATTCCCGATGGAAAAATTTCGATACTCCCAGTCGTTCTGTCGGGTTTCGGTGGTCGGGAGTCCGGTGGTGGCGGGTGTGGGATCCAGTTGCCGCCAGACATACAGGCTCGACAAGTCGTCGAGGCCCGATGTTTCACGGATGCGTGAGTTTCGTCGACGGATGAAGACTTCTTCCGCGATCATCTGCTCCGCCTGCGATGAGGCTGCGACTGGCGTGGTAGGGTGACTCACCTGTGATTGTTCGGTCTTCTGGCAGACCAGATGGAATTGCTGATTGATTCCCATGATGCGACCGCGCATGCTGACGGGGGTCGATTGCCATGGCTCTCCCGCGACGGGAATCTGACTGACTTCCCAGCGCTCGTCGGGGGAGGGAGCGGTGGCCAGCCACGTTCTTGTCGGTTTGGTGGTTTCCATGATCACAGCCAGCGAACGCTGAGGCGTGAGCGAAGTTTGTCCCTCGCCGTCCCGGGGACCGGCGCCGTCGTTGTTGGGACTGGCATCGGGATTCGCACGTGCGGGCACAATAACAGAGCCAATATTGTGGAACGCATGCAAGCGTCCCGGTGGCTTGAGTGTCGCCACCAGTTGTCCGTCATCGGGATCGATGATCCGCAGGCCGCGATCGACGTCGAACTGCGCGGGAAATTTCCCGGACGTGCTCACGTCTAGAGATTCACCAAGGATGTACGGCGTCGACTGGATAAAACTTGTCTCATTCCAGATCCGGCGTCCCGTCTCAGGGACACGGGCTTCCCAGCCGTAGGGGGTTCCGATCAGGAGGTGGGTGTTGGTCCAGCACGCCATCACAGCGGCGTGTGGAGCGTGCTCTTCCCATCGTACCTTCCCCGTTCGTGAATCCAGACATCGCCATACCCAGTCGTTGCGGGTCTTGCGCCGTTGTTCACAGAGCAGGATCGAGGCAAACTCAGGAGAAGGAGGGACATCTTGCGGCACGACCACTTTGGTTTCAGTCGTGACTGGTCGAGACCAGTTTCGTTCGAGAAAGAAAGGGAGCTGCCCCAGGGAGTCGCTTGCGCGTTTCTTCGCAGACAGAAATTCACCCAGACTGGAGGTCTTGCCACGCGACGTAATGGTAATCGAAGGGTCGAGATGACTGAGCGATTTTCGTAATCGGGATTCTGCCGTTTCCAGTTTTCCTGCATCGACAAGATCGATCATGGCGACGGTCGATTGGGCCAGTGTCTGGTCATCGGTGGCGTCGCGGCGGAACTCGTTCAGCAGTGCATAGGCTTGCGAGATTTCGCCAGCATCCTGATGAATCTGAGCCAGCAGGCGACGGGCCTCCAGGGTGACCTCGGCGTGCGGGTAGCTCTGGATCAACCACTGAATCTCGGCCGTTCGGGGCGAGTCTTTCAGCTCTTCGAGCTTTCGCACGGCCTCGGCTTCGATTTCTCGATAAGGAACCCGGCCATGAACATCGATCAGAGCGGCCATACGGTCGATCGCGTCCTGACCTGCCGTGCGAAATTCGCGTGGGTGCTCCGCCAGCATTTCATCGTTCAACAGTGACTGAAGGCTGGTCAGTGCCGCTTCGATATCTCCCAAGGCCTCTTCCACCCGGGCCAGGTCGAAGCGAAGCTGAATACGATCTGTGATATCTTCAGCCACCTCCTTCGCCCGGCTCCAGTAGTCTCGTGCGGAAGCAAGATCGCTTTTGTCGAACGCGGCCTGTCCCGCAGATTGCAGGAGTTGCGTGAGCTTGCGGCGGGCGAGGGGGACGTTGGGATCGCTGCGGTTTCCTCGCGTCAGAATTGCGCCGTATTCCGTCGCGGCCTGTTCTATGCTTCCTTCCGCCGCCTCGATTTCTGCGAGTTGCAGTTGAATCGACGTATTATCAGGCTGTTGCGTCAGCTCACGCTCAATCCGCTGCCGCAGGATACTGTACTCGCAATAGGCAGACAGGCGATTCGATTGCGCGACCAGGAGAATTCCGTTCGCCAGGGTCAGGTTTCCACCAAGCTGAGCCGAGTCGGGTGTACGAAGCGGAACTCGTCGGACCAGATCGCCGGTCTTTTGAGAAACAAAGTCGATCGAATCGCGACCGGGGACAAGAATCTGATCACTGGTCAGGAGGCCGCGGCCGGTGCCGGTGACACGCGGGCTGGATGTCGTCCAGACTCGGGTCCCTTCGTTGATGTCGATCGCCCAGAGTGAGGTTCCACTGACGATCAGCCGGCCTGCAGCACCTCCTTCGGCCACTCCCAGAATATGGTGCCACTGATTTTCACGTCGTTGCCGGGTTTCGAGCTCGCGGCGTTCCAGCTCGGAAATCTGGTTTGGTGAACTCGTCAGGTAATGGAACTTCCATAGAATCTGCCCGGAATCGGCTTGAATGCAATAAGCAAAATCGGCGTCGTTCGGTGCGACGAATAACAACCCGCGGTGGAACATGGGGGGAAGCAGCCCCTTACGACTGGGGTCGCTCAGGACGATGGCAGAGTCATTCGTGCGGCTTTCGTAAGTGACAGCCCATTCCAACCGGCCATCCTGATCATTGAGTGCGATGATCGCTCCCACGTCAGTCGATAAGAACAAGCGGCCTCCACCTGCCGTCAGCAGCAAGTGGCTGACGCGGTTCGCGCTTTCATCGACGGAGCTGCGAAACCCGCCAACCGGGGTACGCCACAGCAGTCGACCCGACGACGAATCCAGGCACACAACCATCAGCTCCAGTTGCGGATGGCGGCGGCAAACGGCGAAGTAAGCTCGGCCTCCGACGACAACGGGTGATCCTTCGAATCGCCAACCCTCTTCAGCGAACAGTTCTCGCGAGGCGATTTTCCAGACCAGCTTCCCTTCCTGAGTCAGATCCAGGCAGACCAGATCCGAAGTCAACTCACGGGACTGCTGGTTCGACGGGCAGTTCACCGGGGATCCCATCCGTGCATAAAGTCGCCCTGCAGAAATCGTCATCGTGTAGTAAGGGATACCGACAGACACCCGATCCGGGATTTCATTCTGCTCGTCTGGGACGGAAGGATAGATGACAGCCGGATCGTCGCCACTCGACCGCCATGCCGGTTCACCGGTGAGCAGGTTCCAGGCCCGAATCGAATCCGAGTCGTTAACGAGGACCGTGTTCTCGTAGACGACGGGAAAATAGCTGAGCGGTTCGAACTGAAAAGGAAATGGATCGACCGGGCGGCGCAACAGATTGGGCTTCAGAGGGCGTAGCCACCTCAGTGAACCGACATCGACGGTCTCGGGGCTGTTCCAACTTCGGGTCGGTGTCATGGCAAACGTTTCGACGGTTCCCGTTTTCGAGTTCGGGACCCACGTTTGTGATTCTTCCAGCAGGTTTTTCAGTCGGTTCGCCAGAATGACTCGCTCACCGGCAAGCCAGCCTTCGGACGTGGGGTAGCGCTCTGTGAACTGGCGCAACTCTTCGGTGGCACGGTAGAGGTCCTGTTCGAGTATCGAGCACATGACGATGCGAGCGAGTATGGTCGGTTGATCGAGATCGGCGTCGGGATACCGCAGAACCGAAGGATAGTTGAGGGGATCGACCTTTTCAGGCAGCGGGACGAGTTGTTCCCACCACGATCGGGCAGCCGAAAATTCTCCGCGATCCCATGCTGCTTCACCCAGCGCCAGCAGTGCATCATCACCGTAGCTGCTCATGAAAAATTGATGGACAATACGCTGCAGTTCTCCCGCATCCCGGGTTCGTTGCCAGTTCTCGTACCAGCGCTTGGCCTGCGGATCGAACTTGCTGCGGTAGGACTGACGCCCTGCTTCAGGGATTCGCGAAAGCAGCACGTTGCAGCGGGATGAGACGTTCAGATACGTGGCCACACCACCGGCAACGCCAGGCTGCAGGCGGACCAATCCCTTGTTTTCGCTTTGCGCGATCTCCTGCAGAATCGCAATTGCCTCGGTCCACCGTTCATCGGCCAAAAGGTCATTGACGGTTTCAAACCGCTTGAGAAGCTGACTATCAAAAGGAAGCGAGGCGTTTTCGCGGAACGAGCGGTGCGGAGGCTGGCTGGTGTTCTGACTCCCGGCCGGCCTGTCAGGCCGCTTCTCCATCCCCTGTTCGGCATCCGCCTCGTTGGGACGCTCTTGTGCCAGAGACGCTGAAGTCCCCGCGAGAATCCCCCACACGATTGCGATCAGGGCTGCGCGGGCCAAAGCATGAATTCGATCGACAGAGTGTCGAATTCCAGCAGACTGCAGCATGGACGTTCTCCAGGTCTTCGACCGACGCGTACGACTCTCTGATCCTGCGAAAGCCGACATCGGATCGGCACTCCATTTAAGAGACGCCCACGTGACGATGCAAGGTGTGGCCTCCTTCCATGGCCGAAAGTCGGGGCATTTCTCTCGCTTCGCTCAGCGAAGGCAGGGCCTTCACCCCACGCACCTTCGATCAACGTGACCGCGTCACGGTGCTGGTCAATCGCGGATCCGCACGCTCTCTCTGCCGCTCCTGTCTGGCCGGCCGGCATCGTTGGCGATGAGCGAAGATTGTCTGCGCCGCCAACAGGGCGGAGGAACTATTTCTGGGGTCGCTAAACTAAGAGGCTTCCCGCAGGGATGTTCCGATCCAGAAGAGGACCACTGCTGCAGTCAGAAGTGCGGGCATCCAGATCAGGCTGAAGCCAAACTGAAGCTGCCACCACGAGATGAGCGGCGTGGCCGTCAAGACCAGGAATTGCAGCGTAAGGCCGAGGTAATGCTTGATTCGCATGGTGGTTTGGCCGGGGCGAAGATGCTAATTGACCCGATCACATTGTGGCGAATGTTCGATGGAGTGTCGCCCCATCCTGCAGCCCAGTGTCCGTCGTCACTTCAACGTCGTTCGTAAAAGTGCAGGCGATCATGCCGCCGAAGCGGACGACGGGGCCGGGCGATATGCCCTCTGATTAACCGAGATGCTGTCGTGAACCCTGGATGAAGCCCATGACTTCAGCACGGCTGCTCTGATTGGTTTTGAAGAGTCCACGGACGGCGCTGGTGATGGTCACGCTGCCCGGCTTGCGGATGCCTCGGATGGTCATGCAGGAATGGCCCGCTTCGAGCACGACGATGACCCCCTTCGGATCCAGTTCTTCCTGGAGAAGATCTGCGATCTGGTGGGTCATTCGTTCCTGCACTTGCGGTCGATGAGAGACTTCTTCGACAACGCGAGCCAGCTTGGAAAGGCCAACGACTTTTCCTCGCGGCAGGTAACCGACATGCGCGACGCCGATGAACGGCAGCAGGTGATGTTCACACATGCTGTTGAACGAGATATCACGAACCAGGACGAGTTCGTCATACTGTTCGGCGAAGACTTTCTTGAGATGCCGGCCTGGTTCGAGGTGCAGGCCCATGAACAATTCGGCATACATACGGGCGACGCGTGCGGGAGTTTCCAGCAGACCGTCTCGGTTGGGGTCTTCCCCGACCGCTGCCAGAATTTCCCGGATTGCGCGTTCAATTCGCGGCAGGTCTGCCGCGAAGGGAGTTTTCGCCGCCAGTGGCAGCGATGAGCTGCCACTGGAATGCGAACCGTGAATGCAATCGCCGTCTTCTTGCGTTGATGACTCACTCACAATACGAGCCCCCTTCAGGCATTGGCCAACTGACGTGACCGATTTTGCTTGATCGAGGGGGGCATGACGCCGCGCTCAAGTTCCCGAACTTCTGCGGTTGAGGCTTTGAATGCTTTTCGTAGCACTTCCGCAGCCGCTTCCGGTTTGGTCGTAGAACCACAGGTAAAAACGTCGGCCGCCACATATCCGTATTCGGGCCAAGTATGAATCGAAAGGTGGGATTCAGCCAGCACTGCCACTCCGGTGACACCTTGAGGACTGAATTCGTGCACAAAAATATTCAACAATGTCGCGTTTGCAGCTTGCACAGCGTCCCGCATTGAGCGTTCGACTCGCGCCGCGTCATTGATGATTTCGCCACAGCCCCACAATTCAATAATGACATGCCTGCCCAAGTGCTCCATCAAAACGCTCTCTTTCTAGCTTGTTGTCGGCGGTGGCCGACGCGGAAACATTGCCCACCCGTGGTGCTGATTCGATTTCGTCTTCAGTCGGTTGCGTGACACGGGTTTCATTCAAAAGGGTGACAGGGACAGAACACCTGACCTGATCCAG
>NZ_DASWWZ010000577.1:0-4744 GCF_036405755.1 Schlesneria sp. | reverse complement strand
ATCGATCTGGTGGACAACCGCGTTGATGCAGGGACGGGTACCATCCAGATTCGCGGTCGATTCCCCAACCCGGACCGACTGCTGACTCCGGGCCTGTTTGTCCGTGTTCAGTTCCAGATGGGACTTCCCAGCCCACGGCTGCTGATCCCCGAACGGGCACTGGCCCAGCAGCAGGGACAGCGTTACGTCTACCTGGTGAACGACGAGAACAAAATTGTAAAGCGTGACGTCACCGTAGGACGCAGGGATGGCCTGATGCGCGTGATCGAAACCGGCTTAGAGCACGGAGATCGGGTTGTCGTAAAGGGACAGCAGCGTGTCAGGGCAGGGATGACCGTCAGAATCGAGACAGAGAAACCACCGGGTGACGAAGCGAAGCCGGCAGAAAAGAAGTCGCACTAGCCGATCCGCCCCGTCTCTCACCTGACTGGGGAATTGAATTCCCGTTTGTTTGATGTCTTTCACCTGTCGACGGAGATGAAAACATCAATACGGCCGATCATCAGCAGGCTTCTCATTCCAGACGGACACCACACCGGACCGTGAAAGCTGATTACCAATGTCGGTACATTGAATGGGAATTCACTCCCGTTCCATCGACGGATCGAGCATAAATCCGAGTTCACCATTTCCCGCATAGGGTTATTGAATGCTTGCCCGCTTTTTTATTGAACGGCCCGTTTTTGCGATCGTCATTTCGCTGGTGATCGTCTTCGCGGGTATCGCTGCTTACTTCACGCTTCCCATCGCTCAATACCCGGAAATCACGCCTCCTACCGTCGAAGTCTCATGCAGCTATCCCGGCGCGAGTGCAAGCGTTGTGCAAGAGACAATAGCTTCCCCCATCGAGCAGGAAGTCAACGGCGTCGAAAAGATGCTGTACATGTCGTCGCAGTGCACCAACGACGGAACGTATCGACTGACCATCACCTTCGAATTGGGGACGAACCTGGATATGGCTCAGGTTCTTGTCCAGAACCGAGTCGCTCTCGCCCTGCCCAAACTGCCCGACGTGGTCAAAACAACCGGTGTCAGTACCAAGAAAAAATCCCCCAGTATCCTGCTCGTCGTCAACCTGTCCTCAGACATCAACGAGGCAACCGGACAGCCCCACTTAAATCAGCTTTTTCTGAGCAACTATGCGACTCTGCAGATGCGGGATGACCTTTTACGCATCAAAGGTGTTGGCGATGTGACGTTTCTCGGACAGCAGGATTACAGTATGCGGATCTGGCTGAATCCGCAGAAAATGGCATCCCGCAATCTGACAGCCGGCGATGTCGTCAACTCGCTGAAAGAGCAGAACGTCCAGGTCGCAGCAGGGCGGGTCGGCCAGCCCCCTGTTTCTGAATCTCTCGACTTCCAGTACACATTGAACACATTGGGCCGACTGACAGAAGCGTCTGAGTTTGAACAAATCATTGTGAAGACCGGAAACAAAGGTCAGCCAACGCGACTGGGTGAAATCGCCAAGATTGAACTTGGTGCCAAGAACGAAGACACCGCCTGCACGCTCGATGGCAAACCCTCAGTAGGGATGGCCGTGTTTCAGCTTCCCGGGTCCAACGCTCTGGAGACGGCCAAACGTGTCCGCGAGAAAGTGGCTCAGCTCGCGTCGATTTTTCCCAATGGAATGCGTTCAGCAATCGTGTACGACACGACCCCATTCATTGAAGAATCGGTGAATGAGGTTTTTAAGTCACTGCGGGATGCCGTCATCCTTGTCGCGATCGTCGTGCTGCTGTTCCTTCAGGACTGGAAGTCGATGACCCTGCCGATGATCGACGTTCCTGTGTCGTTGATCGGGACCATGGCCGTGATGTCGGTGATGGGATTCACACTCAATAACCTGACCCTGTTCGGGCTGGTGCTGGCAATCGGGATCGTCGTCGATGATGCGATTGTTGTCCTGGAAGGAATTGAACGCTGGCTTGAGAAGGGATACGACGCGAAGACCGCGACGATCAATGCGATGAATGAGCTGACCGGGCCGATTATCGCCATCACGCTCGTGCTGAGCTCTGTGTTTCTTCCCAGCGCCCTGCTCGGAGGAATCAGCGGTCAATTCTACCGGCAATTCGCGCTGACGATTTCGGTCTCGATGATCATCTCAGCCGTGAATGCTCTCACGATGACTCCATCGCGTGCAGTGCAGATCTTCAAAAATCGCAAACACGGGCATGATGACCGTGAGGCCCTGCCATGGTGGGGATACATGGGCCTGCTCGGTTGGGCCAGTGCGGCCTGGCTGAAGCCCCTTATCACGACTCTGATCCCACTGCCCGAATCAGAGTACGCACAGTGGGGCCTTTGGATCGGTCTGATGATTCCGGGGATGATCGTCGGCTGGCTGATCTGGAAGCCGGTCAATCAGTTTCTTTCCAGTTGTTTTAAGTTGTTCAACCGCGGTTTCGACGCTCTGACCAGAGTCTACGGACGGATTGTTGCGAGCCTGTTGCGTGTCAGTTTCCTCGTCATGGTGGTTTATGGCGGTCTTCTGGTCGCAACCTATTTCGGACTGACAAAGACCCCGGTCGGATTTATTCCGGCACAGGATAAGGGTTACCTGCTGGTCAACATGCAGCTTCCCGATTCCGCATCGCTGGACCGATCGATCGATGTGCTGAAGCGAGTTGAGAAGATCGCGCAGGAAACCGAGGGAGTCGCCCACACCACCGGGATTGCCGGTCAATCAATCATCCTCAACGCCGTTGGCTCTAACTTCGCATCGATGTTCATCATTCTAGACGACTTCCACCATCGCCACAGTCCGTCTCTCGGAGCGAACGCAATCGCTGCCAAGCTGCGACAACGAATGGTGAGCGAAATCCTGGACGCACAGATCGCCGTCTTCGGGGCACCACCTGTTGACGGCTTGGGATCGGCCGGCGGATTTAAACTCATGATCCAGGACCGCGCCGATCAGGGCCTGAGCGAACTTCAGGATCGGGCCGACCAGGTCGCTGTGCGAGGTAATCAAGAACCCGGGATCGTTGGCATGTTCAATAGCTTCCGAGCGGACACGCCTCAGCTCTATATCGACATCGACAGAACCAAATGTAAGGCGCTGGGAGTACCACTGAGTGACGCCTTCCAAACCTTGCAGGTTTACATGGGCAGTTCGTACGTCAACGACTTCAACCGGTTCGGTCGTACGTGGCAAGTCAACATTCAGGCCGATGCCGAGTTCCGAATGCAGGCGGAAGACGTTCGCGCCCTCAAGGTACGCAACGTCGAAGGGAACATGGTCCCATTAGGAACCATTGCCAAGATCGAAGACATCGGCGGCCCCATTCTGATCAACCGCTACAATATGTACCCCGCAGCCCCCATCAATGGTGGCTCACTTCCGGGTGTCAGCTCTGGCGACATGATTGCGGCCGTCGAACGGGCCGCCGACGCGGAACTGTCCGACGCGATGACGTACGAATGGACCGAACTAACCTACCTGCAGTTGCTGGAAGGCTCGACGGCGGGAAGGGCATTACTCGGTGCTCTGATCCTCGTGTTCCTGGTGCTCTCTGCTCAGTACGAAAGCTGGTCGATGCCCATGTCGGTGCTGCTGGTGGTCCCGATGTGTCTGTTGAGTGCGGTGATCGGAATCTGGATGACCCACCTCGACATCAACATTTTCGTGCAGGTTGGTTTCATCGTGCTCGTGGGACTGGCAGCGAAGAATGCCATTCTGATTGTGGAAACCGCGCGCGAGCGACGGCATAAAGGAATGTCGGCTCATGATGCCGCAGTGGAAGCATCAAAGGAGCGACTGCGACCCATCGTGATGACTTCACTCGCGTTCATCCTGGGCGTGGTGCCACTGGTCTTCTCGAGAGGGGCCGGTGCCGAAATGCGGCAGACACTGGGGATCGCCGTATTCTCCGGGATGATTGGCGTGACCCTGTTCGGGATCTTCCTGACCCCCGTCTTCTATCGAGTTCTCGATTATTTCTCGGCTGCTCCGACAGCAGCATCTTCCGACACGAGTGCAGAGCTGTCGCCCACAGACACTTCGACGACGCCAGCAGCGCAACAATAGTCGGGGAGATGAATTTCGTAGCGCGAACTGAGCGGTAACGACGAATTAAGAGAAGACGCCGAGAGTTCATTCTCCCGGCGTCTTCGTCGTTGCCTGCTGAGTCCTTGTGTTGCTCACATGTCATCTTGCACTGCTCAGGGGTGGCGTTCTCTGCGGACCGGGCGTCGCTTCGAGCTTCAACGCTGTGGCAAGGTCCATGTACGGCTCGCGTCACTTGAGACTGCTGTTTCACTCCCTCAATCCGCAAAGAACGCCCGACGATCTCAAGTTGCAACCGTCCACCGCCATGCTGATCGGGCACGCGGAAGACGCGTTTTGCTCGAATTGTCAAATATCAGAGATGCCGTCGACGTGGTTTGAAACTCCCCACAAAACCGAAGCGGGAAGGGGGCCCGAAGGGATCATCGGGGTTCCACCTGCGGTCTGGTCTTGCGATCAGGAGGCCAGTCGACCGGGTGAACATGGGACTGGCTCACCCAGGGTTCCCTGCCAAGGTGCCTGTTCCTGTATTTCAGGATTCGTGGCTCAGTTTATTTCCGGAAAGTGGTTCCCAATCACCGTTTCGATGCCAGCCTGCTCCGTCGCCAATGTCGCGCGTAACCGTCTTGAGCGCGTGCAACGATCGGGAGGTTCGGCCGCGTCCCGAAATGTGTTGGCCAGTCAGGCCAGTCCGCCGAAAACCACTTAAACCGTGATGATTGCAGCACA
>NZ_DASWWZ010000576.1:0-3752 GCF_036405755.1 Schlesneria sp. | reverse complement strand
TCGCGACATGGTGTGCGGGCGGCACACTCGTTCTTCTGCCGGACGGCGTGCGCCAGGAACCGCAAGCGTTGCTTCGCGAAATCGCGAAGCAACGGATTCGCCGACTCTTCCTGCCAGTGGTCATGCTGCAACGTATCGCCGATGCTGTCGATTCCAGGACACCGTCCTTGGCCACACTCGATGAAGTGATCGTCGCTGGGGAACAACTTCGGATTACGGACAAGATCCGCAAGCTTTTCGAACGAAATCCGCAGTGCCGACTGGTGAACCAGTATGGGCCAACCGAATCGCACGTCGTCACCAGCTATATGCTGTCTGGGGCACCGGCCGACTGGATGGACCTGCCCCCAATCGGTCGCCCGATCGCGAATGCGGAAATCTATCTCCTCGACCAGAACCAGCAACCTGTTCCGATTGGCATCACCGGCGAACTCTGGATTGGAGGAGTGGGAGTCGCGAGGGGGTATTGGAACAGACCGGCACTCACCGACGAACGTTTTCGACCCAACCACTTTCGAACCGGCGAACAGGGACAAAGGTACCGAACCGGTGACCTTGCCCGATGGCGCGCCGATGGGCAAATTGAGTTCTTGGGCCGAGTTGATCATCAAGTCAAAATCCGCGGCTTTCGTGTCGAGATTGGCGAAGTGGAAGCGGTCCTGGGCGGATTCCCCCGACTCACGGCGTGCGCCGTCATCGCTCGCAAAGATCCGACCGGAGACGTTTTACTCATTGCTTACGTGGTCAACGACCAAAAGACGCCCGTTTCGGCGGCGGAACTGCGGACATGGCTGCAATCCCGGTTGCCAGACTACATGATTCCAGCACGTTTCGTGGCGCTCTCCGCACTTCCCGTGAATGCCAACGGCAAAGTCGATCGTAAGCAATTGGAAGTCAGCGCAAGCGCCGAAACGAACTGGTCAGAACCTCATTCGTACGCCCCCCCCAGAACCGAAATCGAGTGGGCTCTGGCGGGAATCTGGCAGGCACTTTTAGGGCGGACGCAAGTCGGACTGCATGACAACTTCTTCGAACTGGGAGGCCATTCCCTCTCCGCAATGCGTTTCGCGGCCCAGGTGAAAAGCCAACTTGGCATCGATCTCTCTGTGCGAAGCGTCTTTGAATTTCCCACCATCGAACGGCTTTCGGAACAGATTGAAGCGGCCAATGCCCAGCCATCCGGAAGCGCGGTGGCAGTTCCCGAGAAAACCGGCCCCGGCCCGATTCCCGCCTCGTTCGCCCAACAGTCGATGTGGCTGGTCGAGCGATTCATGCCAGGAAGCCCCACCTATCATCAACCGCTGGCGTTCCAGTTTTCAGGCGTCCTTGATCACGATCGGGTGTGCCGTTCACTCACCGCGATCATGGAACGGCACGAAGGGCTGAGGACCGCCCTGCTTCAATCGGGCGAGTCGTTGATCCAGCAGATCGAGTCACTGTACGACGTGGCCCTTCCTGTCGAGAGGTGGAGCGAGAGTGATCGACCTGCCGACGAAGCGACTCTCTTACAGTCCGACAAGTTCCAGTCATTCCTGCGGCAGCCGTTCAGTCTCGACCGCGCACCCTTATGGCGTGGCGCGCATATCGAATTACGAAATGGGCATTCCATTCTGGCTTTCGTCTTCCATCACAGCATCATTGATGAATGGTCCATGAGACTCTTTGGTGAGGAATTGACCGAGCTCTATGCCGCTGACGGAGATGCTGCGAAGGCCCATCTTCCGGGACTTTCGATCCAGTATGGGGACTACGCCGTCTCACAGCGTCAATCGCTCACCACGTCCCGCCGCGATCAACTCGTCGCGTACTGGACAGATCAACTTGCGGATCCACCCGTTGCGATCGAACTTCCCATCGAGGGGACAAGGCCCGTTCAGCTCAGCGGTCAGGGAGCTGTCTATGGCTTCCGGTTGCGTGCTCACAGCGTGACGGGACTGCGTCAGCTCGCCCGTGACGAAGCCATCAGCCTGTTTACACTCCTGCTCGCAAGTTTTCAGGTTTGGCTCGCACGCTATTCCGGGCAGTCTGACATCATTGTCGGGACACCCTTTGCCAATCGAAGTCGATCTGACGTGCAGTCGCTGATCGGTTACTTCCTGAATACGCTGCCCATTCGAACCCGGATCGATGAGGGTGCCACGTTCCAGCAAGTCGTTCGTCAGGTCCGAAAGACTCTCTGGAGCGCCTTCTCGAATGCGGACCTCCCTTTCGAGCAGATCGTGGAGCAAACCGTCAAAGAACGGCAGATCGGCCGACATCCACTCTACCAGGTGATGTTCGTGCTGCTGGAAGACGACGTCGGCGAACTTAACCTTGGAGACTGCCGCGGCGTTCCGCTGGAGGTCCACACCGGTACCAGCAAGAGCGAATTGACACTCAACATCCAGGCGTCCGGTGATGAATGGGACTGTCATCTCGAATACGCGACCGATCTCTTCACCCCTCAGACCATCGCGACGATGGCCAGCCATTTCGTCGAGTTGCTCGAGTCCCTTATCACCGGCCCAGTCCAACCGGTTCAGAGTTTGAATCTCATCTCGCGCGAGGAGCGTCAACGGTTGCTCGTCGACTGGAATCAAACCGAGCGGGACTATCCTACCCACTTGTGCATTCACCACTTGTTTGAATCACAAGCTACCCGAACTCCGCGTGCCGTTGCGGCCGTCTGCAAGGGGAATTCCCTCACCTATCAACAGCTCAACACGCGGGCCAATCGATTGAGCCATCACCTGCGCACGTTGGGAGTTGGCCCCGACAGACTGGTGGGACTCTGCCTCAACCGCTCGCTCGACCTGGTTGTCGCCATGCTGGCGATCCTCAAAGCGGGCGGGGCCTATGTCCCTCTCGACCCCAAATATCCCCGCGAGCGACTGCAATTCATCGCCGAAGACTCACGGATGCAGGTCCTGGTCACCGAGAAGGACCTCGTGAGAGTGGACCCGTCTCTCGTCGAGAACACCCCCGTCGTTCTGATGGACGACGACTACTCCGTGTACACGGATACGAATCCTGCTGCAGATGGCTCCCCTTCAGATCTGGCGTATCTTATCTACACATCGGGATCCACCGGTCGCCCCAAAGGGGTGGCGATCGAACACCACAGTGCCGTCTCGTTCCTGCACTGGATTCGAGAATCATTCTCTGATCGGCAACTCGCACGTGTGCTCGCGGCCACCTCCGTTTGTTTCGATCTGTCCATCTTCGAGATTTTCGGCACGCTCGCCTGGGGCGGCAGAATCATCCTCATCGATCAGGCGCTGGATCTTCCAAACGATCAACACCGTAACGAGGTGACACTTCTCAACACCGTCCCGTCAGTCGCTGCCGCACTGCTGCAGACGGGTCCCTTACCTCGCAACCTGAGCACTGTGAACCTGGCGGGAGAACCCTTGCCGACATCCCTGGTCGATGCCTTGTACGCGCAAGCGGGGATTCAGACGGTGAACGATCTGTATGGCCCCTCTGAAACAACAACGTACTCAACCTGGACAAGACGGGAAGCCGGGAAACCAGCAACCATCGGTCGCCCTCTGGCGAATACCCAGGTCTATCTGCTGAATGAATCTCGCGAGCCGGTCCCGCAGGGGTTCGTGGGCGAACTTTGGATTGGAGGCGCGGGGGTCGCACGGGGATACTGGAAACGCCCGGATCTGACGGCGGAACGATTCGTGCCGAACCCGTTCCGGCCGGAAGAGCGGATCTATCGCACGGGCGACCTGGCACGCTGGCGGTCCGATGGACAATTGGAATAC
>NZ_DASWWZ010000575.1:0-3295 GCF_036405755.1 Schlesneria sp. | reverse complement strand
GTCTACGCTCAGACCATCCCCGCTTACCGTTGTCCTTCTGACATCGATACCATGCCGCTGGTTCCGGGCGGCCGTAACAACTACTGGACGAACATCGGCACTGGCGTCCTGAACGGTGCACCTGGTACGACTGTCGGCAGTACCAACTATGGCATGCCACAGCAGAATGGTGTGATGATCACGAATGTCTGTCTCGGGATCCGCGACGTCACGGATGGTGCCAGCAACACCGTCATGATGTCCGAGAAACGACTGGGGGATGGAAACAATGGAGTCAGCACCCCTGCCACGGACGATTTTCGTCCCGGGACATATCCCGCGACTGCCGACGAAGCGATGGAACAGTGCCGTGCAATCGACGTGACGAACCTCTCGTTCCAGGGCGTTTCCAACGTCGGTGTCCCCTGGCTGCAAAGCAACAACGACGGCACCTACTATATGCATATCCTGCCGCCGAACGATCGTACCTGCCGGTTTCCTCCCAGTCGCATGGCGGGAACGGCAAATAGCCTGCATACGGGAGGAGTCCACTCGATGCTGACTGATGGATCCGTCCGCTTCGTGTCGTCGAATATCGCCATCAGCGTCTGGCGAGCCCTCGGAACTCGAGCGGAAGGTGAGATCGTTGGCGAGTTCTAACCGTAAGCACTCCAACATTTCCCGCGAGGCTTTCCAACCGAGCCCCGCGATTCTGTCACGCTCACCAACGAAATCGCTGCTTTCATCCCTGAGCCTTGTCGCTACACGGACGACAAGGCTGCGGTTGTCGAAAGCTCGGTGACTGACGCGTCCCTCATTCCTGACCGGCATCACATAGATCCAATCTCGATTGGAAAGAGTTACGACCATGCTGAACCAGACCATCATTTCTCTTGGAATCTTTCTTGCTGCGGCTCCGGAAACGGCCCCGCGGCCCGTCCCTTTGACCCGGCCGGAAATGAAGCGGCTGATCGAAGACGTCAAAGTTCGTAAACCGCGCATCCCGATGCCCGAACTGACGGATGCAGATCGACGGGCCTTGGGAGACCGCGCCGACGACTACGAAACGGTCATTCGGCATCGTTACACCCCCTGGGTCGAAACGCGCCGCACTCCACGACCTTCCGGCCCCAACGTTGAACAGGAACCCGGCATGACGTTGAGTTATGCCTTCAAAACTCAATTGTTCTGGATTGTCTCTCGCGCCAACAATTGTCAGTACTGTATTGGCCATCAGGAATCGAAGCTGCTTAATGCGGGACTTACGGAAGACCAGATCGCTGCACTCGACGGTGACTGGTCCAGGCATACTCCTGCCGAGCAAGCCGCGTTTGCTTTCGCTCGAAAGCTCTCGTTTCAACCGTATGCCATTGGCGACGCCGACATTCAGTCGCTTCGCCGCTTTTACACGGATTTACAGATCCTTGAGATGGTGATCTCGGTCTCCGGGAACAATGTCAGTAACCGCTGGAAAGAAGCCGTTGCGGTCCCGCAGAGAAAGGACGAAGGAGGCTACTCCCGAAACACCGACGACCTCTCGCTTCCCCGTGGAACCTATCTCACTCCCACCAGTACGTCGTTTGAGAAACTGATCAGCAACGTCGCTCCGATCATCTTTGATACCGCGACAGGTGTCCCCACTCGAGACACCATCAGTCGCCGTCCCGCTCTGGAATCCCGGACGGACGTCGAACGCGCCCTCACTCAGGCCCGAAGTCGTACGGCGCGACTGCCCCTTGTCGAAGAGAATCAGGCACGAACCAATTGTGCCGGTGCCGCGCCCGAGGGGCCGCTGCCCCAGTGGGTACGCCTCCTGGCGAACTTCCCTCGCGAAGGGACACGTCACTTGAACACCATCCGCCTTGCCGATGAGAAAAGCGATCTCTCTCCTTTGCTGAAAGGGCAACTGGCATGGATTGTCGCGCGTCAGGATGGGGCGTGGTACGCCGTGGGACATGCTTACAAGCGACTTCGGGATGCCGGTCAGACTGACGAGCAGATCTATGCCCTGGATGGAGACTGGCATGAATTCTCTCCTCGCGATCAATCGCTGTTTACCGTCGCTCGAAAGCTGGCGGCTTCTCCCGTCATTCTGACCGATGCCGATGTCGCGAATGCTGTCGAACTGGCCGGTCCCCGCGATGTTGTTCAGTCGATCCACTTCACGACCAGTCGCTCGTTATTTGACAGAATTACCGAAGCGGCAGGGCTTCAGCTTGAAAACTGATCTGCGGCCCGAATGGATAGAGCTGCTGCTCCGGCATTCAGTGCTCCCGACGGCACTGGACCGGAGCGGGCAGTTCCAGATCGAGCTGTTTGTCGGAGACATCCCGGCGAATCTTCAGTGGTCTGATTGCTGGCTGAGCAAACCATGGTGCACCGGGCGCTGCATCGGGTGTGCGAGTCGATTCGTCCTCACCAGCAGCCTATTCTTCTGCGAATCCAGTTACCGGCCCTGAAGCGGCGTGCGAGAGGTCAGTTCGTGATGGTCTGTGGAGGGCAAGACCATATCCGCCTGCCAGAAACTCGACAGCTTCTGAACAATTTCGATGAACTTGGCCAGGTCCATCGGCTTGGTCAGGAATGCCTCAACGGACAGTTCGCCCAGTTGAGCCTGCTCACCGTCCGCCGTCATTACAACCACGGGAAGCGACTTGAGATCTTCGTCACTTCTCACCCGGGCCAGCAGTTCGACACCATCAATCCCAGGGAGCTTCAAGTCCAGCAGCAACAGGTCCGGACGCGGAGCGGCTGCATACTTGCCTTCCCGTTTTAGAAACTGCAATGCTTCACTGCCGTCACTGAGCCACGTCAATCGATGCAGAATTCGCCCGTTCTTCAACGCACCAATCGCAATCCGCGCGAACATTAAACTATCTTCGACCAACAGAATTTCCATCGGTCGGCCAACGGTTTCAGGGGACATGTTGAGTCCTCGCACAGGTCACGTCGTGAATCACGCTACCAACTGATACTACGGAATCTCTGCTTCTTTTGCGGGCCAAAGCGTGATCAAGGCTAGAAAAGCAAGCACGGGCAGACCGCAAACCAGGGCCATTCCCGAATCATAAGACTTCGTCTGGTCAACAATGTGTCCGAACAGTGGATGAAGTGGCGAAGACGTGCACCAGGCAATCGTCCCCAGTAGTCCCGTGACTTTCCCCTGATGCCGCGTCGACAGTTCCTGGCTGAAGGTATAGTAACACGGGAACAGCCCCAGGGAACCACAGGCAACCAACATCAAAACCGCAAACAGCAGATTCCCCGCAGACAACCAGGGAATCAATCCCCCCAGCGCGACGAGCATGGCACAGAT
>NZ_DASWWZ010000574.1:0-5901 GCF_036405755.1 Schlesneria sp. | reverse complement strand
TTGGATCCAGTTTTCCGTCCGAGTTCAGGTCCAGCAGATGGAAACAGGTAAACCGCAGCAGCGGGAACTGAGTCTGGTCATAAGCCGGAAACGTCGCGGGGGCGAATTGAAATTCCGCTAATGACAGGAAGCCGTCTCCGTCCTTGTCATCCATTCCCCAATCCCAGGGAAGGACCATGTTGGCCTGAGGAGTCAGTTGATACTCGGAGAGCGAAAGCTGCCCGTCTTTATCCAGATCAAACGCCGGCAAAGCGTTCTCTGCAATTTTCCTCTGCCATTCGGGCGTCCCGACGAGTAACTCTTCCTTGCTCAGCAAGGCATCAAGGTTAGTATCCCACACCCGAAACTCGTAGATCGGATCAAACACTCCCCGACCGGGGACCAGCTTGAATTCGTCAAATGAAAGATGATCGTCTCCATTCTTGTTGGCAGCATCAAACTCTTTGCTCGCAACGTCTGCGGTGACAAACGTCCGCGATACAAACTCGTTTCGCTCGATCCGATCATTCTTGTTTTCGTCAGCATGGAGAAAAAGAATATAGTTAAACAGTCGGCCATCGGGCAGACGCAAGAACTTGCCGTCACCTCGGCGGATTCCCAACTCCATTTCGATAAAGCGGCGCACTTCCGCCCGACTCACTTTACCATTTCGATCTTCATCGAGATTGATCGGGTTTCTCTGCAGGCCCGCCGAAACGAGTTGAGACTGGATGACCTCAGCCATTCGATCCGCGTCAAATTCGACCGACGGCTGCTCTTTCCACACACCAACCGCTTTATCAATTTTTGAGATAATCTCGTCACAGAGAATCAGCACAGGATGATAATTCGACTCCGGCTCGACCCCCGGGACAATGCCCGGAATCGTCGCGAACTCATCCCGGACCAGACGACCGTCCCGATTGCGGTCGAACAGGCGGAAGTCGCGCTTCGTGACGGCTGAAGCTCCGACAAGCCCCTGAAACTCTTCCAGCGACAACTGGCCATCACCATCCTTGTCCGCATTGGACAAGGTCTCGGCAAACGGATCCTGCTTCACCCCAGGTGACTCGTCCGCAAGCACGATGCGTTGCTGAAAGAGGAAACTGAGAGAGAAGACCGTAGCGAGAACCAGACTTGTCCGACGCAAGTAATAGGAAATCATCTCGCACCCTGATCAATGGAGCCGCGATGGAGTGAACTGGGAAAGGAGAGACTCAACAATGGTCCGGGGAAGCAAGAATGTCAACGACTTGCCCGGCAGCGCGGACTACGTCCGCAGATCGGTTTCAGGGAAGGGACGCACTTCAAGGAGGAAGGGACGCAGACTTCGCAGAGTAAGTTCCCCGAAACCTCTCAGATCCAGGTCAATGACGTGTGACGGGCTTTCTCTCCGCAGTTTTCTCTCCGCAGTGAAGAGAAATCGAAGGAGGAAATTTCTCTCAGTCACATCGATCGAGCAGGTCATGAGCAACTCTTGTCGCACCAAGCCATCAAGGGGACCCTAGAAGCTATCCGCCGTCCCATTTTAAGCGACAGGCCGTCGCGGGTGGCCGTACACCCATCATGCAGAAGGAAAGTCTGTTAATGAGGCGCGACCCCTCAGCCGAAGAGCTCGAGAATGGGCTTTCCATCTTCCACCAGCCCCACCGGACGACCTTGACCATCCGGTAACCGGATTTCGGGATCGATTCCCAGGGCATGGTAAATCGTCGCCGCGAAATCCTCTGGCTTATACGGAGGTGTCAGTGCATAGGCGGCGTCCTTGTCGCTTTGCCCCAGCACAATGCCACCCCGCACACCTGCTCCTGCGACGAGGGCGGGAAACAGGGTGCTCCAGTGATCACGGCCCCAGTTGGCGTTCGCGAGAGGGGTCCGCCCCATTTCCCCCAGGCAGACAACCAGCGTTTCGTCGAGTAACCCACGCTCTTCAAGATCAATTAGCAAAGCCGAGAATGTCTGGTCAAAGCCAGGCATCAGATGATCGCCCACGTCTTTGCTGTTGAGATGCGAGTCCCAGCCATATCCGTCGGGCGCATCCCAGTGTACGGTCACATACCGAACCCCGGCCTCGACCAGTCGTCGGGCCATCAGCGTTGATTGACCGAACAGGTGGCGTCCGTAGCGATCCCGGACGTTGTCTGACTCTTGTCGCAAATCCATGGCTTTACGAGTTTTCTCGGATGCGACCAGAGAGAGAGCCCGCTGCTGAAACCGGTCATAGGCCGTCAGGGACTTCTGGGCATCCCGCTGCCGCAACTTCTGATCGAACTGGGCGAGTAGCGATTGTCGCCCTCCCAACCGGTCCAGTGTCATGGCGTCCTGAGAAATCAGTCCGTCGATCTGAAACGTCAGTTCTTCGTCAGAGCAAATGCGGTAGTAGGGATTATCCTTGGCATCCTTCTTATCGACGGATGTCGTGATCGGATCATAACCTCGTCCCAGCCACCCGCCGTACTCACCGGGTCTCTGCAGCAGCACACTATGGGTCTGGATTTTTCCCAGGCTGTTGGGAACAACAACATAGTTGGGCAGACCCTCTTCGCGTGTTCTCGGCTGTGAAAACTGGTGCTGCTTGTGCTGCGAAAGATACTCCACGACGGAACCGATTGATGGCCAGTCCTGGGGTGTCGCATTAAACCCGGCGCCGATGGGGATATGCCAGCGTTTCCCCGTCTGAACATAATGGCCCCCCCCGCTATGGTCATTGAACGAATGCGACAACGTTCGTACGACCGCAAATTTGTCCGAGATCGCCGCACACTGTTCGAGCTTTTCCGAGATCAACAGGTCAGGAGTGCGTGAGGCAATCGGCAGATAGGGACCCCGAATCTTGTTTGGAGCCTTGGGCTTTAAATCAAACGTTTCCAGTTGGCTCGGGCCGCCAAAAAGATAGAGAAAGATCACACTTTTAGCGCGAGGAGCAACCGGCGAGTGTGACTCCTCCGCATGTAAGAGCCGGGGCAAAGACATCCCGAACAGGCCAGCACCTGCGACTTGCAGAAGTTCCCGACGTGACACGCCTCCACAGACTGTCTGAGGTCGCCCGAGAATGTTCAGCATGCAAACCCTTCCAATACATGAGGACTTGTGAATAAGTGTAGCGAGGAACCCATCGGTCGTGACAGATGGATTCCAGAATTCTCGCTCGAATTCGTCCCTCCGGAGTCCCCCCCCTGCCCCGAGTGAAACTCCGTCAACGACATGTTTCCTGGCAACAGCCCCGAAACGTTGGCCCGATCAGACTTGTCATTTGTTCAAAAAAACTGAACAACTAAGACATTGCATTCACGATAAACTGAAATTTCCCTTCGTGTTGCGTGTAGAGTCCCGTGGTCCGTAAGCGACTTCCCTTCCTTAAACCGATCGAAACACGCAGAATTTTCGGGCCGTAGGGCCTGCAGCCGACGTCCTGCGGGGCAGAGATGGTACATACCCACAGACTCTGTTGCGTTTTGCATCAATACATGTCTATCATCGTTGGGCATCCTCACGCCAGCCGTGACATCCCAGGCAGTGCCGAACTGTCATGAGACTGAAGAATGTCCCGTCGACTAGCACTTATCATTGCGATGGTCTGCCTTTCGTTGTCACTTGCAGTTCCGGCTTTCGGTCAGCATGCGGCAACCCGAAGCTCGCCCACGCCCCCCCCGGAGGCGAACGAACTCAAGCGGCTTTGGAACGAGAAGAAATCCCGCGCCAGTGATCAGTACGCTCAGGCAAAACCCCAGCCGATCGAGCTTGAGGAAGCAGTTCAGGCTTTCCTGAACAAGGACTATGAGCTGGCAACGATCAAGTTCCGGCAGGCCTGGAGCAAGGACCCGGATAACCTCGAGACTGCCCAGGGTCTGATGTATTCACAATTGCGCTCCATCAGACCCCGCCCCTCCGAATCCACCTCAAAGCCGCTCGTCGCTGAATTTGCAAGCATTCTCAAACGCTTTCCGGACGACCCGGATCTCAACGTGGGATATGGGATGGCTCTTGCGTATGCGGGTGATCCCGTGGGGGCACAGCAAGCATTCCATCGCGCGAAGACATTCGGGGCAGACCTGGAGAGAGCCGTCGGACGGAGTCAGCTCGATCGAATTTCCCGCCTCGCCAAGGAGAAGCAAGAGCAGCAGGCGGTTGATGAAAATTTTCGCCTCGGCACGATCCTGGGGGCCGTCCTGCTGGGAGGTCTCGTCGTCTGGATCGTGGTGATGTTTGCCACCGGATGGCTGCTTGCGATCAGTATTCCCAGAACCCCCGAAACGGCCGACGCCTTTGCGACCCTGCGGAGTTCACGCGAAACCTGGATCGAGCGTTTCTATCTGTTCATGTTAAGCGTCAGCCTGATCATCTTTTATCTGTCGGTCCCGTTTGTCATCGCCGGGATCATCGCCGTTTCTCTGCTCTTGTTCGCAATCCTGCTGATGTTACGGGTGCTTCACATCGGCGTCTTATATCGGGGATGCTGGGCGGTCTGGCATATGGTACGCCTCGTCTTTTTCGGCTCAGGCGGCGAGCACGACGGCATTGAGATCACCGCCGAACAGCAACCCAAACTGTTCGGCGAACTCCATTCCGTGGCCAGACAACTCGACACGGACGTCGTGGACCGGGTCTATCTCGTGCCGGGTCCGCAGGTCTCGGTCAGTCAGAACGGCGCGGGACCGTTTGGTCTTTTCGGACGGCGTGATCGAGTATTGCACCTGGGCATTTCCGTACTTCCCTGGCTGACCGTCAACGAGTTTCGCTCGATCCTGGCTCACGAATACGCTCACTTCAGTCACCGCGACACGTTCTATGCGCGATTCATCTTTCAGGTGACTGCTTCGCTGGCAAACTCGCTGGCCGTTATGCAGGCGGCAGCGGGGATTCTGAACTACATCAATCCCTTCTACGGCCTTTACTGGCTCTACCTGCGGGGTTACGCCCTGTTGTCCTCGGGCTATTCCCGGTCGCGTGAGTTCCTGGCTGATCGCCGGGCGGTGGTCGCTTATGGACGCCAACCGTTTGTGGCGGGGCTGACCAAGATCTATCAGGAGAGTCCGTTGTTCGAACTGTTTGCGGTGCGAAAGACGCAACAACTGCTTAGCAGCGATAATGCGTTTCTGAACGTGTTCGATTCCTATCGCGACTATCGATCGCAACCCGGCGCAGTCGAACTGCGAAGCAAACTGCTGGATGAGGAACGTCACCGAAAGCCCAGTTGGTTCGACTCACATCCGACCTACGAAGAACGACTGGCCGCAGTTGCGTCGTTCCCCCTGGCGCAAGATCCCGCCCACTCCGTCTCCGCTCTCGACCTCATCCACAACTTCAAAGAACTGGAAGAGTCGCTGACCCGAATGCTGACCGATCATATCCGGGAAGTGCTCGGCCCCGCCGAGGTCGTGCCCTCTTCCGATGATGACGAACTCCTTGCTGGCATTTTGAAAGAAGAGAGCAACCGGCAGTAATGCCGTTTCTGACAAGGTCGTCCTCGATCTCGCATCCCAGCAGGCTCTCCAGTTCGCAAGTCCGTGACGTTGCACGTCCGCAGACGGAAGTCACGCAATGCGGTTCACGGCTCGTTACCAGCCTTTCAGCGAAACACCAGACAGGGGCTGGTGCGGTGGCGGCGGTGACGGGTGCGATTCCCGCTCGTCGGTTCGCACAAAGACTTCGTGGCGGGTCTGGACCATCTCGATGTTCTCTTCCGCAAAGCGGCTCTGAATCGCTGTGTACAGCTCACTGATAATGAGCAATCGACCATCGAGTTGGGGGAGGAAGGCCCGTAGCACGAATGTCAGATTCCCGTTGATCTCATCCAGCGTCGCAAAAGGAGCCGGGTCTTTCAGCAGGCTGGGATGCTTGCCCGCGACGTCCAGCAGAATCCGGGTGATTCGTGCCGGATCGTTATGCGGTCCGACAATGACTCGAATAGCGATGCGATTC
>NZ_DASWWZ010000573.1:0-17331 GCF_036405755.1 Schlesneria sp. | reverse complement strand
GGTTTCGCCGCGTCCGTTCTTGGTCACCAGGCCGAGCGAGTTGACCGCTCCGACGCTTTCATTCGAAGACGAGAAGTCTGCCAGTTCGGTCAGATCCCGGACAGAGCCATCGCTGAAGTGTCCCAGAACGATGATCTGCTGACGTGCGGCGGGCTGACGCAGGACTCGTTTGGCGGGAACCGTTTCAATCTTGACCAGGTCAGGTTCCGACGGGGCATCCAGTCGCATCCCTTCTGCGATCCATTGTTCGAGAGTCTTATGAGCGGCATCGCCCTTCTTCAGTCGCTTTCCACCACCATGGGCCACTTCCATCAGGGGCTTCTGGAGCAGCAGGCTCTGACCTGGTTCCATGATGTTTGTCCGACGTCCGAAGAATTCGGAACGGACAGTCATGATGTCGAGTTCGGAATCGTACGCCCGCAGCGACAGACGGAAGCCCCCTTTGCCCGAGGGAGACCCGTGACAGGCCCCCATGTTGCAGCCCGCTTTGGTCAGGGCCATCTGAGTTTCATTTTTGAAACTGATCGGTGCAGGTGCCTCGAGGTTTTTCACCACGACGGGAACCGAGAAGGTCTGACCACCGACACTGGCCGTAATTGTTGCTTCACCGTTGGCTCGAGGGTAAGCGATCGAATTCTCGATGGCGACGATTTCGGGATGAGATGACGTGAACGTCGCAGCGGGGGTCAGATCCCGGACGTCATTCCCCGAGTAGTTCCCCGTGACGATCAGTTGCTGTCGAGCACGCTTTCCCAGTAACTCGAACCGGGTAGGTTCCAGCACGATCGAGGAAGGTTGACCGACATCAACCGGCGAATCGGCCCGGACGAAACTCGGGACAACGACGATCGTGCATAGTGAAAGCCAACGGATTACAGCATTCATTCTCATCGTCCTCATTCTCCGTCCGGGTAATCGTCTTCTCGTGGCAATGCTTGTGTCGTTACTTGATGCGTCGATGTCGACTTTCAGTTTTCAGAGTCCAGTCATCTGGACTGCCCTATCCCGGAAACGACGTCAGTCATTCTGCTCGTCGTTCACACTTGTAACCTCATCCACTCAATTCCGTCCACTGCTATTCGACGGCGACGGTGACCGCCGCCGACATTGCTTCCAGCTTCGCAGCCCCGGCCATGGCGTCCGCTTTTGCGGTGACATTGGCGGCACTGGCTGCTGCCGCATCCGCAGCGGCCGTCAATTTGATCTCGACTTCGGATTGCTCTGCCGCGATCGTCGCCGGTGCGGCGGTGACCCCCGCAGGCAAGTTCTGCAGCGTCACGGTGACCGGCCCCATGAAAGCGGGGTTGCGTTCCACGATGGCCTTGACGGTTGCTTCTCCACCTTTGGTCAGTTTCGCATTGGCCGGTTCCAGCTTCAGCGTCATCGGTGCTGTCAGATTCAGCCGGATGGCCATGCCCTGCACTGCAGTCTTGTCACCTTGCTTCAGGGTTCCGGTCAAACCTGCGGTGAACTCGCCCAGGGGAGCCTGATTATTGGCAGAGATCACGATCTCGGCTTCTGTCTGCCCCTTGTCGATGTTCTTGACAGCGACGGTGACTCCGGCGGGAAGTCCGTTCTGCGGGGGCGTGATGGCCACAACCACCCCCTCTTCAAAGCCGGCGGCGCGTGTCGCAATCAGTTTGACCTTGGTCGACAAATCCTTACCGAAGACCGCCACCTCAGGCTCAACCCGCCAGGAAAATCCGGGAGCCGTCGTCGCAGAGGCTGCGACTGATTTGCTGAGGAGCGACGGAGTCCACCGCATTGCATTGTTGCGTGCCTTGAGGACACCGTTGATCTCGGCCGGTACGACAACATTGGCTTCGCCAATCCGGGCGGTCCCGATGACGGAGATCCCATGCAGTTCACCCGGCACGAATTCCGGAGCCGCCTGCAGTGTCAGTACGGCATCGTTACGTCCGACACCAATCACCGACTTGCTGGCCGTAACCCCGGGAGGCAGGTTCGCAACGCCCAGTTCGATCTGACCGCCGTAGCCGGTCCTCACCGCCGTGACCGTCGCCATGACTGAACCGCCGGCAGGAATATTGAACGTATCCAGAGAGGTCGCCAGCGAGAACTGAGGAGGTGTGGTCGTTACCTCGATCCGATAAGCGTGCTCACTGCCGCCACGCTGAGTCAAATCTTCGACAAACAGATAGTAGTCGCCGTCGGCAGGGAACTTGTACGAAACCGAGCCCTCGTTGATACCACTGTCCTCAGCCACGGCAAGCTGACCACCGTCCTTGTTGAGGATCTTGAAGTTGAGGTCGGTCGGCGATCCCTGCTGCCGAGTGATTCCGAAAAAGCTGACCGTCTGGTCCTTCTTGGCTGTGAAAACAAAGCGATCGACATCGCCCGGCTGCTCGAGCCGACCATTGATGTCATGCCCGAGCTCCACCCGATTGGCCTGTTCCGGTGCGTTGTTCGGTTCCTGCTCCAGAAACTGAGGGGTCGAGACGACTTCCACAGTACTGTATCCGCTGGCGCCATTCGGCCGCTTCAGACTCACGTTGAGCCATTCCGTTGTCTGGTCAGGAGCGACGGTCACGGGGACAGGTGTCAATCCGTCAACACCGAAACCCGCCAGCGTGACATTCGTGGTGACGCCCCGCTGAACCGCCAGAGGGTAGGCCACCGTCGCGACGGGGAAATCGCCGATTCGCAAGCGGTAGGCCCCCGCACCGTATTTAATATCTCGCAGTTCGATGACATATTCACCCGCCGCCTTAAAGGTATATACCAGCGACGCGTCGCCGCTCAGTCCTGGTGTATCGTCGTTGTAAGCCAGCTCACGCCCTTTGGCGTCCAGCAGCCGCAGCATGGGATCCAGCGAAGACCCGATCCGGCGAGCCACCACTTCAATCGCCAGTCGCTGACCCGCCTGGGCCGAAAATTTGAAGTACTGCCAGCTCAAGCCCGCCACCGCACCGTCAATCGCGGTCGGTGTCGTGACGACCTGTGCCGACGCAAGCTGCACATTCGAACCGACCGAAGCGATCGAAGGGAGATCGTCAACGAACAGGAACCGCAGGGGCGAAACACCTTTGTCCGTCAGTACGCGCATTCCTTGAATGCCGCAAGGCGTTTCAGGGGGGACGCTGATCCGGTAGGTGACCTGAGCCGGATTCTCGCCATTCTTGTCGATTCCTTCCGCCAGCACCGCTTCCGCCGGAAAGCTGAGCCACAGCTTCTTCGCCGGTGCGAGGTTGCCACCATTAATCTGTAACGGAAGCGAAGTTCCCGGAGCGATCGCCCCTGGAACCGTACCGTTGACCACTGGTTCCTGCGCCGCTGCGTCGTTCGCCGGGGAGGCGTTCAGGCTGGCCAGAGCAATGACAAGTGACAGTCTCTTCGTGAAGCGAGCAACCAGCATGCGGCTTGACTCCATCGGGGGTCATCAGGCGGTGGGACATCAGGCGGGTCAAATATCAGCTTTCGCTGATGGCAACATCATAGGGGTCTCGAATCACGGTCGTCAATTTGAAACCGGATCAATCCCGCGCAATCAAATGTTTTTACGCCAGCATCGGATACTCGACAAAACCTCTCCCCGGGATGATTCCCGCCGCCTAAAATAAAGGGGCGCTGAGAATTCTCGACGGGATGGAGGGATCACGCAGGGAACCCAGACAGGGAATCCGACACGAGACTCAAAGCAAGAACCACCGAAGCAGTCCCTACAATCACCACCTTCTTCGTAACGGAAGAGACGGTCGACAAAGCTGGGGTTCACTGCTTAATTTTCCGTCTCTCAAACAAGGCAGGTGATATTCCGAATGGTGGACCTCCCCGTGTCAGCACCAGGACGGGCTTGAAACCGGCAACTTCGAACGTAACAAGCGAGCCCCTCACGAGGGGGAATGTCTCTGCCAGGAACAGATCGATGCGAGAACCCAAAGCCCCCATTTCGATGAATCTGGACGAATTTGAACAGCGCCTGCTGGACGGGGATCGCTGGATCGAACTGGTCGACGGTCGCTTTACCCGTCTCGAGCCGCCCGACGAAGCTCACGGAGATGTCGTAAGAAATCTGTCTAAGTCGCTCGCGACGGTCCTCAAAAAATCGCCTGACACCTACGCCTGCTTTGAACTCCCGCTGATCCTGAAACGGGAACAGCCGACCGTCCGGTGCCCGGCCATTTCCTGTTTTCGCTTCGAAGAAGGGAATCGCTTCGCCGAAACAGACAAGCTGATGACCGAGACCCTGCCGGTTCTGACCGTCGAAGTCGCCTCCACCAACGACCGCCGGGAATCGATGGCCGCACGGGTCGAAGCATATCTTCAGTGGGGCGTCGCGGGGGTCTGGATCATCGACCCCGTGACGCGTCACATCCACCAGTTCATCGGCCGCAGTTCGCGCCAGATGCTGAAGGAGCCACAGGTCATCACCGGTCACCCTCACATCCCCGGCTTCGCCATGCCCGTCGCAGACATCTTCAATTCCCCGAAATGGGTGAAAACCGAATCCCCCACGTTCGAGTGAGTGGTACTGTATTCCGTATTAACAGACCGTCCCCGGAGACGCTGGTCCAGGGGAAGGGCGGACTTTGGTTTTCACAGATATTTCCGCTTGACAGCAGAAAATTAACATGTAAACTATTCTCCGTCAGACGACATCCGGGAATGAGATATGACTTCAACGCTTCGCGATGAATTGAAGAAGCGAGGCCCTTTTGCTTCGATCGAGCAGGAAGCCATGCTGGCCATACTGCGAACGAGTGATCTGCTGGAAAACCGCATGGCCCGACTCATGCGAGAGTACGGCCTGACGCTGTCTCAATACAACGTGCTGCGGATTCTTCGTGGCGAGGGCAAACCGATGCCCTGCCTCGAAATCGCCGAGCGAATGATTCAGGTCGCTCCTGCGATTACCCGTGTCATCGATCAATTACTCGCTCTGGACCTCATCACAAAAACTCAGTCCGAAGTCGATCGACGTATCTTCGTCGTGGAACCGAAGCCGACGGCACTCCAGCTTCTCGATCGTCTCGACCAGCCCGTGCTGGACCTCCACGCCCTCCTCATGAATGGTGTCAACAAGTCACAACTGTCTGTGCTCGTGCAAACTCTCGATGCGATCCGGGGGGCGATTCCCGGCTGATTTTAAGAATTTTATTTACATGTAAACTGACAGGAGTGATATCATGTCCTCAAGCCTCCCGCCCTCCTGTCATCAGAGCAAAGGGACACCACCGGGTTCAGCTGAATTCCGGCAAGCAGATAAAACAATCATCGGTTCACGGCGGGCGATGTCTCCGCCAAATCAGTCATACCACGCTTCCCGAAGTGACCTTCCCGGCCGCTTCATGAGTCCTCGTTCGATTTCCTGACGCCACTCGCAGCATCCAGAACGGGTGATTCTGCTCATTCCGCAGTGAACGAGAGATCGAGCTTCAGAAAAATTCAGAATCAGAATTGTTCGCGAACACTGACAGTCCTGCGTGGACGTTGGTCTTCCGTGTTGTTGGTTCCGTGGAAACACGGGTTTTATGAGAGGAACAGAAATGCCTTTTAAACACCAATTGACCTCGCTGGGATTGCTAGTCCTACGAGTGGCGATCGGCTGCCTGATGCTAGTTCATGGTTTGCAGAAAATTTCCAATTTCGAAACCCTCAAGACCCAGTTTCCTGATCCACTCGGGATGGGAAATCAGCTCAGTCTGATGTCCGCCATTGGTGCAGAAGCAGGTTGCTCTGCCCTCTTAATCCTTGGCCTGGGAACGCGACTGGCGGCGATCCCGCTCGCCTTCACGATGATGGTCGCATTCTTCATCGTGCATGCAAAAGACCCCTGGAACGTCAAGGAACTGGCCTGTGCGTACCTGTTCGTCTATATCACGTTGATCCTCACCGGTCCGGGAAGTTTTTCATTAGATCACTTGTGGACAAAACGAAAGAGCTCCTCCCCCAACTGACAAACGTCTGTCACACGTCGGGGTTTTTCTCCCGACGTCACTGCACCAGTACGACGTTCATCAGAAACGCGACTCTCAGATTACTTGTCACCGGCGATTTGCTCGCGGCAGATCGCCGGCATTTCCTGAATAGCCCATCGGCTCACGTCGCATCCCCGTGAGTCATTGCACTCAGCCCGTACTGAGCACGAACTGAGACCGCCCGCCACGTGCCTCATACCGGTTCCGCTGTCTGCTTTGGCAAGCCCCCCCTTCTTTGGGTACCAGAGTCGTCGTCGACGAAGGCGATCCCCTTCTCGCGAACGGCTCGTGATGTCGCTGTTGATTCGCACTCGGCGGGTTGTGGCCAGCCCGTTCTATGGGAAGTCTTACGCCTCTGGAGAATCTGACATGGTGCCGCAGCAAGTCCTCTACAACGGCAAAATCACCACTCTTTACTCAAAGAAGCCGGAGGTCGCCGCATTATCCGTCACCGACGGCGTCATCTCCGCGATCGGCAGCGACGACGAGATCCTGGCCACCGCCGACCAGCACACGGAAAAAATTGACCTGCAGGGCCGCCGAGTCATTCCGGGACTGAATGATTCTCATCTGCATGTCATTCGCGCCGGACTGTTCTACAACCTGGAACTCCGCTGGGATGGCGTTCCCAGCTTGTCCCAGGCTCTTGCCCAACTCAAGGAGCAGGCAGATAACACGCCGCCCCCGCAGTGGGTTCGCGTCATCGGGGGCTGGAACGAGTTTCAATTCGTCGAAGGTCGCATGCCGACCCTGGACGAAATCAATAAAGCCGCTCCCCACACGCCGGTCTTTGTCCTGCATCTCTACGACTCAGCGTTGCTCAATCAGGCGGCCCTGCGGCAGCTTGGCTTCGACCGCGATACCCCTAACCCACCGGGGGGACTGATTGCGCGCGACAGCCGGGGAAATCCGACAGGACTCCTGATTGCCGAACCGAGCGCGCTGATACTTTATTCCACGATTGCGAACGCCCCGAAACTCTCGTTTGAGGACCAGCTCAATTCGATTCGCTTCTATCTGCGCGAGTTGAACCGCTTCGGGATCACCAGCGTGTCCGATGCCGGGGGTGGCGGTCAGAACTATCCCGAAGACTATGCAGTCGTCAAGAATTTGAATGACAACGGGCAACTGACTGTTCGGATTGCCTACAGCCTTTTTGCGCAAAAGCCCGGACAGGAACTGAACGACTACTCCCGCTGGCTCGGCATGACAGCACCGGGAGACGGGGACCACCTGTTACGGGTCAACGGAGCTGGTGAGAATCTGGTCTGGAGTGCGGCTGACTTCGAAAACTTTCTGCAGCCGCGTCCAGACCTGCGTCCCGTGATGGAGCAGGAACTGGAAGCGGTCATCAGCAAGCTCACCGAAGCACGCTGGCCCTGGCGAATCCATGCGACCTACGACGAATCGATCGGACGATTCCTCGACATTTTTGAACGCGTGCACCGACAGCATCCGATTAACGACCTTCGCTGGTTCATCGATCACGCCGAAACCGTCTCGGAGAAGAATCTGGAACGGATTCAAGCATTAGGTGGCGGAATCGCAATACAGCACCGCATGGCCTATCAGGGGGAATACTACATTCGCCGGTACGGCCTGGAATCCGCCCGTAGAAAACCACCTCTTCGACAGATGCTGAAGATGGGACTGCCCGTCGGCGCGGGAACCGACGGGACGCGTGTCGCCAGTTATCACCCCTGGACCTGTCTCTGGTGGATGGTCACATCGAAAACCGTCGGTGGGACCGTGCTGCACGAGGAAGCCGATCGGCTGACCCGCGAGGAAGCCCTGCGACTGTACACGCACGGAAGTGCCTGGTTCAGTCACGAGGACCACTGCAAGGGGACTCTGGAACCGGGCCGCTTTGCGGATCTGGCAGTCCTGAGCGACGATTACTTCCGCATCGACCCGGATGAAATCCGTGGACTGGAAAGTCTCCTGACGATGGTCGGAGGGAAGGTCGTCTACGGGACGGGCGACTTTGCGAGACTCTCCCCTCCCCTCCCTCCGGTCAGTCCGGACTGGTCCCCGGTGGCACGATTCGGCGGATATGACTCACGCAGTCCCGTTCCCCCGGCTCACCACCACACTCCCATTATGGCAGCAGACGGCCGCGTCTGGGAAACCGGTTGTGGCTGCGGCGTCTGAACTCGATCGACTCCGGTTCGCAGTTGCGTCGTCAGCGCAGTCGTCAGGACCGGCCGCGCTGACGACGCATGATATGAGTCATTGCCGATCAACAGACCAGCGACATTGAACGCCTGCGGCGAACCACCTACGATCCGAACGGTGGGAACCGCTGTTCGACCACTCCGTCGAGGCGTGCAAGCGCACTTCGTTTGCCACCTGCCGAGCGAGAAATCGCGTTCCCTGATCTCCGAACACGACAAGGATCCATGAATAGCCCTTCATTTCCCAGCCCTCTTGTGCATCGTCACTCTCCACGTCCCAGTGTTGGTTTACTGAGGCAGGTCCCCCTGCTTTTGGCTCTCGCCGTTACAACACTCGGCTCGTCCGCCCGTGTTGATGCCGACGAAGTCGTTCGAGTGATGAGCTTCAACATGTGGGTCGGCGGCGATGCGAGCCGTCAGCCGTTTGAACGGACTGTCGAAGTCGTTCGGGCTGCGAAAGCGGACATCGTCGGCCTGCAGGAAACTGGAGGCCTTGCGCCGCAGGACCAGCCCCGGCCTGACCACGCGAGACGACTCGCGGAAGCACTCGGATGGTCCTACCACGAGCAGGGATCTTCCACCGGAATGGCCCGCATCGGAATCATCAGCCGCTATCCGATCACCGGTTCCGTCGGTAAACCCGCCATCGGTTCGACGGTTTCGCTTCCGTCAGGCCGGACCGTCGATGTCTTTAACATCCACATGGCCCATGCCCCCTATCAGCCCTATCAGTTGCTCAACATCCCGTATGCCGGTGCCCCCTTTCTGAAGACAGCCGAAGAAGCGGTCGCCTCAGCCAACGAGGCCCGGCGCGCTCAAGTCAACGAGGTCCTGCAGGCCCTGAAAAGCTCGAAGTCCTCGCAGCAATTCATCACGGGGGACTTTAATGAACCCTCTTACCTTGACTGGACCGAGGAAGCGGTGCAGGCACTTCACCATCCGCTCGTCGTGGAATGGCCTGCCACAAAAGCTTTTGCCGAGGCGGGATTCCGCGATTCCTACCGCGTCCTCTTTCCGGACCCGGTCAAGCACCCCGGCTTCACCTGGACGACCCTCACCAAGCGAGACAACCCCAAGGACCACCACGACCGGATCGACTTCGTCCTGTCACACGGCCCGGCCACGATTAAAGCGACAGAAATCGTAGGGGACTCGCAGGAAAGCGCCGACATCGTCGTCACCCCCTACCCGTCCGACCATCGCGCCGTCGTGTCAACATTCGTGCTTGAGGGCAAGTAGCATCATCCCTCAACGACGATGACGGTCGCGGGGGCAATGTCGCCCGGCGGTGTAGGTCGATTTCGAAAACTTGAAGCTGTCGGATTGAACCGATTGCACGACGTTGTAAGAGAGGCCCTCGCAACAAGAAACTTCCTTCACGCTCTGGCCGATGCGATTCCGGCCTGATCTCGTCGAGATAACAGGACCTCCTTGGAAATCGCGGGCAAACGGGTTGCGAGTCGACACTCCCTGCGACGAACAGGGGGCGAAGTAACATTGCCAAGGGACTAAAATCAGGTCAAATCAATTCGGCAAATCTTCGTAGACTCGACACGGTTTGTGCCAGTCCCTGAGCTTCGAGTGTGGCGAGGTATTCGCCAACGTTTTTAGAAGGGTTCTTGAGACTTTCCCTGTGCCGCTTGGCGACTGCACAGACGATATTGGGCGCCAAGTCGAGTTGGAATGTCAGGAATTCGTCGGGATGCTGGGCCTGGATGCCGTAGGGCTTCAAGTGCTTCTCGGGAAAATCCTTGAGATTGAACGTTACGATCAGGTCCGCTCCAGCGCGAATTGCCGCCGACAGAACATGTCGATCGTCTGGGTCTGGCAGAGTGACTGCATTAATGAGCGTCTCATAGCCGGTCACGAGGCAGTCTCGAACATGAGCGTTCATCAGGTCACGGGTCCTTTTGAGCTGTTCGGGCCTCAAATCCGGACGGTTTTTAAGGACGTTTCTGATCCACTCGTCGTGAATGGCATCCGTCCATTTGGCGCGGTACAGATCCGTGACCGCGAGATGCATCAGCAAATCGCGGAGTGGCGCGGGATAGAAGACGCATGCGTCAAACAAAACCGTGAAATTGTTCACGTCAATAACCCATGTCGAGTTCCTGAGCCTGGGACGCCAATTCGTCTAGCGCCTTCAACCGGTTGCGATCCATTTCCTCCTTGTAACGCATCAAGTCCTTGAAAAGGATACGGCGATGGGTCCCCACCTTACGGAATGGAATCACATTCTTTTCCAACTGCTCGACGAGGAATGGGCGTGAGACATTCAAAATATCGGCGGCCTGTTGCGTCGTGAGTTCAGCATGAACAGGGATCAACGTGACAGCGTTTCCCTTAGCCATCTGCGTGAGAATATCATTCAGCAGGCGGAATGCGGACTCGGGAATTGAGACAGTTTCTTCAGGCGCGTCTTCAGGTTGAATTCTAAACTGCAGAGGCTTCTTTTGATTCCTTGCGATGAACCGTGTCAGCCGTCGACTGCTCTCCTGGGCGAGAAGTGCATCATCAGGCGTTGGCGTTACGGTTTCCGGAAAATCACTCAATAGTGTAACCATGTCATTTGTTCCCTCCAGCGCAATGATTTCATATAGCCGCAGCAAATGCAACATTCGAAATAAACGAAAATCTATTATCACTGAACAAATCAGCCCTAATTCCCCATCGAAAACCTGGGCGACACGTTCGCTGCCCCTTCACGCTTCGTTCAGAACTCGGCGCGGAGAAATGACGTGAGTTGATCCTTCCCTGGCGCCCCATTTCTGCCCCTTGACCCGCCCCATTTAGTTGCATATACATCTTCATGGCGGGGCTCTGCGACAGGGATTTGGGGATTTCATGGATTCGACGAAACGACGGGTGCACTATGCGTGGATCATTGCGGGACTGACTTTCCTGGTGGTGATCTGTTCGGCCGGTGTCCGTTCCGCCCCCAGTGTGCTGATCGTCCCGCTGGAAACCGAGTTTGGCTGGGATCGCGCGACCATCTCGGCGGCGATTTCCATTAATCTGATGCTGTACGGTCTCATCGGTCCCTTCGCTGCGGCGCTGATGGAATGGATCGGTGTCAAGAAGACCATCCTGATCTCACTGACAATCATTGCGACGGGAGTTGCTCTGACCGCCACCATGTCGGCTCCGTGGCAGTTGATGCTGCTGTGGGGAGTCGTCGTCGGCACCGGATCCGGGATGACGGCTCTGGTGCTCGCCGCGACGGTGGTAAACCGCTGGTTTGTCACGCAGCGCGGTCTGGTGCTGGGGTTGCTGACGGCCGGCACGGCCACTGGTCAACTGATCTTTCTGCCGATCATGGCGTGGATCATCAAACAGTCAGGCTGGCGTCCGGCCGTGTTGCTGATTGCGGGAACGATGGCGCTGCTGATTCCGCTGCTCATGCTGCTGTTCAAGGAACGGCCTTCCGAGGTCGGTCTGCTTCCCGTGGGCGATTTTTTGTCCGAAACCACTTCTGCCGAGGCCGCAGGGTCCTCGACCGTGCGGGTATCGAACCCGGTACAAGAGGCGATTGCGGCACTGCGGGACGGCTTCCGTTCGCGGAACTTCTGGCTGCTGGCGGGGAGTTTCTACGTCTGCGGGGCCAGTACGAATGGACTCGTTGGAACCCATCTGATTCCCGCCTGTCTGGATGTCGGCATGCCGGAAGTCCGCGCGGCAGGCCTCCTGGCGATGATGGGAATTTTTGATCTGGTCGGAACGACCGCTTCGGGCTGGATGTCCGATCGTATGGACAACCGGGTGCTGCTGAGCTGGTACTACGGGCTGCGAGGGTTGTCGCTGATCTTCCTTCCTTTCGCGCTGGTGGAAGGGACGTGGGGTCTGACGCTGTTTGCGGTCTTCTTCGGTCTCGACTGGATCGCCACCGTCCCACCGACGGTGCGACTGACGGCCGATACGTTCGGGCGTGCGCGAGCCGGGATCATGTTCGGCTGGATTGTCGCCGCCCATCAACTGGGTGCCGCCTCGGCCGCGTTTGGAGCAGGTGCCATTCGGTCATGGAGCGGCAGCTACGAACGGGCATTCCTCATTTCCGGAGGTCTGTGCCTGTTGACTGCGGCAATGGTCCTCCAAATCCGGAAGGTCTCGACTCACACACCAAACGAGGACGCAGTGGAAGCCCCCCGTCCCGCACCGGATGCCCACTGGAAACTGGAATCGTCGTCATGAAACACTTCGTTACATGGTGCCTGGTCGTTGGTGGCGTCACAGCACTGGTGGCGGCCGTCGCGATTCCTTTCAAATCCGGACATCCCGTCACGCGCTACATGCAGGATGCGGCCGATGCCGTGGCGGGAAAAACAGTGGTGCCGGCACTCGAATCGGATGACGTTCGACCGCAAGTCATCATCTTCATCCTGCCCGATTGTCCGTGCAGCGAAGACTACGAACCCTTCACACACGAACTGTTCCGGGCCTACGGCGATCATGTCGATTTCCAGGGAATTGTGGCGGGAACAGACGATGAAGCACGCGCTTGGCGAGAAAAGCACAAGACACCCTTCCCTGTGGTGGCGGACCCCGAGGGGGATATCGCAGCGAAGTACGACGCCAAGCGATCTGCGTACACGGCGCTTGTCGTCGACAGAACCACTATCCAGAAACTGTGGCCCGGTTATTCGAGCGACATGCTTGAGGAGGTCGGCACGCTTGCCGCAGCAGCGGCGCAGGTTCCTTCTGTCCCGCTGAACACCACCGGAGCCCCCGCGAAACTGACATCCGGCTGCTACATCGGTCCTTGATCTCGTGACCGGCGTGGTAATGATTGATCTCTCATACGGAACTCGGAAGAAGTCTTCTTCACCCACTCAATTGCCGGCAATGTGAGCGACGATACGGATTCTCTGCGTGAGTGAGGCATGCCGTTCCTGTGAGCTGGACGAGTTTCCGACACATTGCGGGGCCGTTTCGATTGAGATGCACAATGGCGGATCGGCACACGCTTCGCGACAGACCGTCAGAGACAGATTGATCACAGCCGAAGAGATACTTGAGGCATTCCCATGAAGTCACTTTCTCAGATCCCGTTTTCGATCCTTGATCTCGCCCCGATCCGTCTGGGAGGCACTGCGGCCGAATCATTCCGGGAATCACTCGACCTGGCACAGCATGCGGAACGTTGGGGCTACCACCGCTACTGGCTGGCCGAGCATCACAGTCTGCCCGGGATCGCCAGTGCCGCAACCTCGGTCGTGATTAACTATATCGCCGGAGGGACATCCCGCATCCGGGTCGGTTCGGGGGGAATCATGCTGCCGAACCACGCGCCGCTGGTCATCGCGGAACAGTTCGGTACGCTCGCGTCGCTTTATCCCGGTCGCATCGATCTGGGGATCGGACGCGCGCCGGGTGGCGATCAGCGAACGGCCCGAGCACTCGGCCGGTCAGCGACTCGGAATGGCGAAACGTTTCCACGGGACTTGGAGGAACTGCGAGGGTACTTCCAGCCGGGGGGGCCCGGGAATGGGGTCCATGCGGTACCGGGTGAAGGTCTCGACGTCCCGATCTGGCTACTCGGCTCCAGCGACTTCAGCGCGCGGCTTGCCGGGGAACTGGGGCTCCCTTTTGCCTTCGCCTCGCACTTCGCCCCCGAGTACCTGTTGCCTGCGCTCGCCCTGTATCGCGCCTGTTTCGAACCATCAGCAGCATTGCAGGAACCGCGCGTTGCCGTGGCCGTCAACGTGGTCGCGGCAGACACCGATGAGGAAGCAACTCGTCTGTTCACAACACTGCAGCAGGCGTTTCTGAATCTGGTTCGCGGAACACCGGGCCTGTTTCCTCCTGCGGTCGATTCGATGCAGGGTCGCTGGAATCCCCTGGAGCGGGAACAAGTCAAACAGATGACACGCTACTCTGCCGTCGGGGGGCTCGAACGAGTCACCGACAAATTGGACGAGATTGTTGCCTCGACGGACGCGGACGAACTGATTCTCGTTGGACCGATCGAGAATCATGCCGCCCGTCTGCGGTCGTTCGAAATCGTGGCCGGGTTACAACGTCAGTCATAACGCGATAGGAAGTTTCAACGTGCAGCTGAGGTATTGTTGAATACCGCGTGGTCCCGTAGATCTTTTCGATGATCAGGGAACTATCCCCAATTCCTGAGCGGGTGGCAGGCATGTCTGGTTGGCAACATTTTGCGATCGCCTCCGCGTTTTTTGCCGGACTGACGGCTCTGTTCGGCAAGTTGGGCGTCGCACAGATCAACTCCAATCTGGCGACACTGATTCGGACAGCAGTGATTCTTGGGATGACGGCCCTGATCGTTGCCTGGCGGGACGAGTGGGAACCGCTGAGCAAGCTGTCGCTGCGATCGGTCATGTTCCTCATCCTGTCTGCCGTCGCCACGGGCCTATCGTGGCTGTTTTATTACCGGGCGCTCCAACTGGGCCCCGCATCTCAGGTCGCGCCCGTGGATAAGTTGAGTCTCGTCTTCGTCATCATCCTCGCGTGGTTGTTTCTGGGCGAATCACTGACATGGAGAACGGCCGCAGGCGGCCTGCTGGTGCTCAGCGGGGTGTTAGTGCTCGCGAAATCGTGACCCCTGATTTCGTGACGCATCCATCCTGACTTTGGGTCAATCCGTTGGACTTCGGAGCAGTGTGCCGGGTTCAATCCAGCTTCTTCCGGTTCGCTCCGGGAACCCACAAGACGTCCCCTTTTCCCTCGTCGTTGGCAGAGCGAGCCAGGACGAACAGCAAGTCCGACAATCGATTGAGGTAAATCAGAATCTGCGTGTTAATCGATTCCACCTCCATCAATCGCAGGACTTCAATTTCTGCCCGCCGGCAAATCGTGCGCGAGACGTGCAACTGGGCTGACGCGGGTGTTCCCCCGGGCAGGATGAAACTCGTCAATGGTTCCAGCCGGGTATTGGCGCGGTCGATCCAGCTTTCAAGTTGTTCAACCTGGTCCGCTGTGACACGGAGCGGGGTGTAGGCGAGAGGAGTCTCGGATTCGGGGACACACAGGTCCGCCCCGACATCAAACAAGTCGTTCTGAATCAACGTCAGCATCGACGTAATTTCGGTCGACGGACGGGCACACAAGGCCACACCGAGCGACGAATTCAGTTCATCAACGGTCCCATAAGCGACGATTCGGGGATCGGTCTTGCGCACCCGGCGCCCATCCCCCAGAGATGTCTCACCGGTGTCGCCCGTTTTCGTATAGATGCGATTCAAATAGACCATGTCAGAGCGTCACTGAAAAAAGGCGTACGGCGAGAATAGGCGTAGAGCGAAGTTACTCTTCGCGATCGTAGAGCGGACCGGAGATCCGGATCGGGCGAATATCCAGACGGATATTGACCACCGTGTAATCATCACCGCCGTAACTTTCTGTGTACCACGCGACGCTCTCGTCATCGCGAGAAAACTTGAACTCAAAGCCGTCAACGGGATGTTTGCGAGCGGCATATCCGTCGAAGGCCAGCCCCGTCGCAATGGGACTGACACTCTCCATCAGACGTCCCATCATGTCGATAATGGTCGTGTTCGCCAGAATATCGTTGTAGAAGAGCGGACGTCGCAGACCCGGCCGATATTCCGGCGACTTCGGATCCAGCTTTTCATCATCCAGCTTTTCCTGAGCGGGCATGACTTCCATGGTTTTCAGGTCAAAGCGATCACCTCGATCCAGATATGTCAGTCGCGCGTTTTTCAGATTGAAACGACCTAGTGAGGGATCGTGTTCGGCTTGAGAGAGATCCAGGACAAGTGCCCCCTTGTAGCCAATGACACGAACATCCTTTCCATTTGTGACAATGATGGCCGAATTCTCGTCGACGCCAATCCCGAACTTGAAACCCTGGTCCTGCATGGCGACCAGCGTCCGCGCGAATCGCCCCCGCACGAAGAGGTGCTGATCGACGAACCATTCACCGTCGAGGAACCCCAGTCCCCGGTCGATCTCTTTGCCCCACTGAACCCCCTTCAGCATGGTATCCAGGACCGACTCGGCATCGCGGTACATGACGCGGCTCATCACGGCGGCCCCGGCACTGGTTCCTGCTATGACGCCGCCGCGGCGATAGACTTCCCACATCGCGTCCAGCATCGGGGTGTGCTGACCGTCAGCGGTGAAGAGCGCTTTGACGATCTTGTCCTGCTCTCCCCCAATCAGAAAGATGCCGGTCGCCTCGCGGACCTGGGCGACAAGATCGGGATCCGATACGGCTTCGACGGGCTTGATCGGGATCTTTCGCCAGGCGACGGGGACCAGAAAGGCATCGGCACCCGCATTGTTCAGCGCCGTAATGACCCAGCCCCCTTTCTGGACAGGGTCACCACTCGCGGTCGGAAACACGGCGATCCGTGCCCCGGGCCCGCCCGCCAGTTCTACGATCTCGTCCCAATACTCGCGGTGATTGAATCGTTCCGATCCCCCCAGGATGACCAGGGAGCCTTTAATCTGCGTTTCGGGGGGACTGCTGACTTCCTCTGACCATCCAGCGCGTGACAAGGTGCACACTGCCAGACAGACGAATGAGATGCATCTCAGCGGCACGCCCCGAAAAGAGAGTGAACATAGAGAAAGTTTGCGGGGGCGAATGGAGACGGATCGCGACACCGCATCTGCAGATCGAAGGAGGGGAGCAACACGCCTGAGTGGCGGGCTCGCCTTCAGGCAGTCCACGAACACAAACCTCCCTGACGTTAGGCAATTGGATGGCGACAGAATAATCCTGCTACTCCTGTGGCTCATGCTCTTCACATCCCTGTGGCTGGCAACCACTCCGCTCGGTGCCCAAGTCCCGCTCAGTCACGACCGGTGCCGAACCTGGTTCTCAATCCCGGCGGGCACAACTGGATCATTTGAGTCAGTTCATCCTCGATCCAGCCATCTCAAATTATACGCTGCCGGGCCGGAAATCGACTACAGTGGATCGTCCGCCCCTTGTCAATGCAAAGTGATCAGGCGTCACGGGCCCCCACCAGCGGACAGCTTCTCCCATTCACCGGGATCATTCATGGAAAAATAGTGCGATCAGGACGACTCGAAGGGCAGAAGATCGGATTTCCGCAGACCGAAGAATTGTCATTACTCCACCCTTTTTTCCGGGTTGAAGAGATTTTCAGCGACATCGGCCCGTCGAGGAGCTAAAATTGGTGTAGTAGATTTCGGAAGCAGATTGCCGTAAAACGGAACACAAGTTTCTGGACAGATGTTATTGAACGTCCTTCCAGCCTCGAGTGACG